>NZ_JBQSVH010000015.1:0-70985 GCF_052376135.1 Psychrobacter sp. AOP7-C1-14
GTTTTAGCAGTTGTCGTTTTAGCAGTCGATGTTTGAAAACTATCGTTCGTAATCATAAGTATTTCCTCAAAAATAGTAGTCAGTAATACAGCAGTAGATAATGCTTAGACAAACAAAACCCCCGCTAAATGACACCAAAAAATATGCCAAATAACGAGGGTAGTCGTGCTGATATTAGCCTATGTTTGCGATCAGGTCATTATTATTTTTAGTGAAAGCGCAGCAGTGCTAACTCGTATAAAAGTTATTCAATCTTAAATACTTCTTATTGAATAGACTTAATATTGAAGCTGTTGTGCTCTCAAACTCAAATAATTATGCGCCAAAACAAATCATGGTTAAAAGCAGCATTATGTAACCGAAATAGTGTAAATACTATTCATGCGTATTATAGCTTTTATCTGCGGAATTGAATGGCAAAGTAGCCAATCGCAACCGTTGAAATAAAAGCTATTGTCTAAAGGTCATCTCTCAAACTATTTCTAATTGAGGGCGTTAAATTTTTAGATTAAAGTACAATATATCTATTAGCCGTAGATCACTTTCATGACTTCGTATTCAACCACGCCCTTTGGCGTTTCGATGCGTACTTCGTCGCCTTCGAACTTGCCAATCAGACCACGAGCGATTGGTGAGTTGACTGAGATTTTGCCAGCTTTAAAGTCAGCTTCATCATCTCCAACGATTTTGTACTGTTTTTCTTCTTCAGTGTCCATGTTTTCGATCACGACACTGACGCCAAAAACGATACGGCCTTCTTGTGGTAGAGCTGAAGGGTCGATGACTTGAGCGCCACCAAGTTTCGCTTCGATATCGCGAATACGCGCTTCACAAAAACCCTGTTGCTCACGGGCAGCATGGTATTCAGCATTTTCCTTCAAATCGCCATGTTCGCGTGCTTCAGCAATCGATGCTGTGATGCGTGGACGGTCGACACTTTTTAGCTGTTTTAATTCGGCTTCTAAAGCTGCGTGTCCTTGCGGAGTCATTGGGTAACGTTGCATGTTTTTTCCTTAAACCAATAACACCACACCACCTCATAATGAGATGGTGTCAGTGTTGTTGCAATGGATATAAAATATAAAAGAGTGATAATTAAGACGATGTAATAAATAAGTTGGCTATCATTTGTGAGTGTATTTCACCTCAATTCAAGCATAGACGCACTTAAGCTTACGTAATAAAAAGCATAGTCGCAATTTAGCCACTATGCTTTTTAGGTCTATCACAGTAAAGGTATCGTTCCTCAAGCATGGTTGGCTATATGTAAAGCAAACAACCACATCTGAGTGAGCTTTTAGGCAAGCCTAACGGTTATGCTTAATCTACTGAAATTATTCAGCCACGTCAATAGACTTTGCTTGTTCATGCAAATCTTGTAACTTATAGACATCAAACGGTAAGTCAATCGCATAAGATTTGCAAACGGCATCTGCGGCACCTAACGTGGTGACGTAGAATACTTTACCTTGTAGCGCACTACGGCGAATAGAGAATGAATCCTCTTGTGCCTGCTTACCTTCAGTAGTATTAATGATAAGGTCAATTTTGCCGTTTTTCAAGGCATCAACAATATGCGGGCGACCTTCAGTAACCTTGTTGATTTGCTGACTTTCGATCCCAGCATCGCTCAGTATTTTTTGTGTGCCAGTGGTCGAGACAATCTTAAAGCCAAAGTCTGCAAGCTGACGAGCAATCGGAGCGATTTGGGCTTTGTCACTGTCACGAACTGAGATAAAGACGGTTTTTGTCTCGCCTTCAGTCGGTAGACCTGGCAGACGCTCATTACTACCAATAATAGCCTTGTAAAATGCTTCCCCAAAGGTTTTGCCGACGCCCATAACTTCGCCCGTTGATTTCATCTCAGGACTTAAGATTGGATCAACACCTGGGAACTTAGCGAATGGGAATACCGCTTCTTTGACCGCATAGAATGCTGGAACAATTTCAGTCGTGAAGCTTTGGTCTTTAAGTGAAGTGCCAGCCATACAGCGAGCAGCAACCTGTGCTAACGACGTACCGATACACTTAGAGACAAATGGTACCGTACGTGCAGCACGTGGGTTCACTTCTAAGATGTATACGGTTTCACCTTTTACGGCGAACTGTACGTTCATTAGACCGACAACGCCTAGCTCTTTTGCCATGGCGATCGTCTGCGCGCGCATCACATCACATAGCTCTTTAGACAGTGAGTATGGTGGTAATGAGCATGCTGAGTCACCTGAGTGGACACCAGCCTGTTCGATGTGCTGCATGATACCGCCGATGACGACATCAGTGCCATCACAGACACAGTCTACGTCGACTTCGATAGCATCATCTAAGAAACGATCTAGTAGGACAGGCGCTTCGTTTGATGCTTGTACCGCAGTACGTAGGTAATGTCTTAGCTCGTCTTCGTTATAGACAATTTCCATCGCGCGGCCACCCAATACATAAGATGGACGTACAACCAATGGGTAGCCTACGTCTTTTGCTTTAACCAAGCCATCTTCTAAGCTGGTTGCTAATGCGTTCGATGGCTGCACTAGATTAAGCTGCTGAATCATGTGCTGGAAGCGCTCACGGTCTTCAGCGCGGTCGATGGCGTCTGGGCTGGTGCCGATGATTTTAACGCCTGCTGACTCTAGTGCACGAGCAAGTTTCAATGGTGTTTGACCACCGAACTGTACAATCACGCCATCAGGGTTTTCAATACGGACGATCTCTAGCACATCTTCTAACGTGATCGGCTCAAAGTACAAGCGGTCAGAAGTGTCATAATCGGTTGAAACCGTTTCAGGGTTACAGTTGACCATGATGGTCTCGTAACCATCTTCACGCATGGCAAGCGCTGCATGCACACAGCAGTAATCAAACTCGATACCTTGGCCGATACGGTTAGGACCGCCACCGATCACCATGATCTTCTTTTTGTCTGTTGGGTTGGCTTCACACTCGCTATCGTACGTTGAGTACATATAAGCCGTGCTAGTCGCAAACTCAGCGGCACAGGTATCGACACGCTTATAGACTGGATAGACGTTTAGATCCCAACGCTTTTTGCGTAGCTGCTTTTGGGAAACACCAAGCAATTTAGCAAGACGTAAATCAGACAACCCTTTACGTTTAAAGCTACGTAAATTATTTTCAGTCAAGCCACCAAAGCCGAGTGATTTAACAGTAGCTTCTGTTTTAACGATGTCTTCGATTTGTACCAAGAACCATGGGTCAATTTTGGTAAAGTTAAACACCTCATCGACGCTCATACCAATGCGAAACGCATCAGCGACGTAGTAGATACGCTCAGGCGTTGGAATCGTTAAACGGTTGATAATCTCGCTACGCGCTTTTTCAGTACTGAGCTTACCGTCTTTAATAGCCGCAAAATCAATCTGCTCATCGAAGCCGTCCGCGCCTGTTTCCATGCCGCGTAGGGCTTTTTGCATAGACTCTTGGAAGTTACGACCAATTGCCATCACTTCACCAACTGACTTCATCTGAGTCGATAAGATATTGTCTGCTTGTGGGAATTTTTCAAAGTTAAAGCGAGGTATCTTGGTCACGACATAATCAAGCGCAGGCTCAAAGCTCGCTGGCGTTTTACCACCCGTGATGTCATTTTGCAATTCATCTAAGGTATAACCAATCGCTAGTTTTGCTGCGATTTTGGCAATCGGGAAACCAGTGGCTTTTGAAGCGAGGGCAGATGAGCGCGATACACGTGGGTTCATCTCAATGACGACCATGCGGCCAGTATCAGGGTTGATACCGAACTGTACGTTTGATCCGCCTGTTTCTACACCAATTTCACGTAATACCGCGAGTGATGCGTTACGCATGATTTGATATTCTTTATCGGTCAAAGTCTGCGCTGGTGCGACAGTGATTGAGTCGCCTGTATGCACACCCATTGGGTCAAAGTTTTCGATGGCACAGATGATGATACAGTTGTCGTTTTTGTCACGAACCACTTCCATCTCATATTCTTTCCAACCAATGAGTGACTCATCGATAAGTAGTTGATGGTTTGGTGATAGATCAAAACCGCGCTCACAGATTTCAATGAACTCATCGCGGTTATACGCGATACCGCCACCTGAACCGCCCATGGTGAATGACGGACGAATGATACATGGATAGCCCATTTTTTCTTGAGTAGCAAAGGCTTCTTCCATGGTTTCAGCAGTTTCAGCACGCGGGCACTCAAGGCCGATACGCTTCATCGCTTTGTCAAATAAGTCGCGATCTTCTGCCATCTCGATTGAGTCTTTGGTCGCGCCAATCAACTCACAGCTATATTTGGTCAGTACGCCATGCTTGTCTAAATCTAGCGCACAATTTAGTGCGGTCTGTCCGCCCATCGTTGGTAGGATTGCGTCAGGACGCTCTTTGGCAATGATTTGCTCAACGGTCTGCCAAGTAATCGGCTCGATATAGGTGGCATCCGCCATGACAGGGTCAGTCATGATGGTCGCAGGGTTTGAGTTGACCAAGATGACGCGGTAGCCTTCTTCTTTTAGTGCTTTACACGCCTGTGCGCCTGAATAGTCAAACTCACATGCTTGGCCGATGACGATAGGGCCTGCGCCAATGATAAGAATGCTTTTTATGTCGGTACGTTTTGGCATAGTTAGAGCTACCTTCGTTTGGGTGATAATTTGAGTAATCTTTATTTTTGATAACGCTCATGGCGTTTTATACTTACCGCGTTTTACTTTACTTAAGATCGCTTAAACCGCTATGGGCGATTCAAGCTTTTACTTATTATGTAATTATAATCGACCGTTTACGCTTGGGCAGTTTTAGACTGTTCCATTATATCGGCAAACTTATCAAACAATGGCGCGCAGTCATGTGGGCCAGGGCTGGCTTCTGGGTGACCTTGGAAGCTAAATACTGGCTTATTGGTCAGCTCGATACCTTGGTTAGTACCATCAAATAATGAGCGATGAGTAGATTGTACATTGTCAGGTAGTGTGTCTTCATCAACCGCAAAACCATGGTTTTGACTGGTAATCATCACCGTGCCAGTCGCCAAATCCTGTACGGGATGGTTGGCACCATGATGGCCAGTTTTCATTTTAATGGTATTTGCACCGCTAGCCAGACCAATCAGCTGATGGCCTAAGCAGATACCAAAGGTTGGAACGTCAGTTTGTTCAATGATGTGACGTACTGCATCGATTGCGTAATCACAGGCTGCAGGATCGCCAGGGCCGTTTGATAAGAAGATGCCATCTGGGTTTAATGCTAGCACGTCTGCGATAGGAGTCTGCGCTGGCACGACAGTCACGTGACAACCGCGGTCGACGAGCATGCGTAAGATATTTGTTTTACTACCGAAGTCATAAGCGACAACGTTGTATTTAGCATCGATGTGAGTGCCGAGTTGCTTAAAGAAGCCGCCAGTACCGCTATCATGACTACCAGGGATATCACGGTTAAGTAGAGTGTCTGACAAATCCCATGTACCTGCTGTCCATTCAAAGTTTTCGGTCGTGCAGCATTCTTTTGCTAAGTCCATGCCTTTTAGACCAGCAAATCCTTGTGCTAGCTCAATCGCTTTTTGCTCATCATCGCTACTGATAGTCTCACCATTCGAAGCGGTCATGATACAACCGTTTTGAGCGCCTTTATCACGTAACAGGCGAGTCAGCTGACGCGTATCAATTTCAGCGATAGCCACTGTATCGTTACGCTGTAAGTAGTCGCTGAGTGATTCAGAATTACGGAAGTTAGAGGTTGCCATAGTGGCATCACGGATAATAAGACCGTCTGCCCATACTTTGTGACCGTTGCCAGATTCTGTGTCCTCGCTGTTGGTGCCTGTATTACCGATGTGAGGATAAGTCAAAGTCACCAGCTGGCGGGCATAACTAGGATCGGTTAGGATTTCTTGATACCCTGTCATGGCTGTGTTGAATACCACTTCACCAATACGATGACCTAAGCTGCCGATACTCACACCGCGAAAAATTGTACCGTCTGCTAGTGCCAAAATTGCTTGTATTTCTGCCGATGAATTCAAGGATTGCCTCCGCTGTTATTGGTGAGTGCCATCATGTTTTGTTGGTCTAAAATTGCTCCGTATCCTTTTATTTACGGCATTTGACGATTGTCATATAAAGGTAAAAAAAGGGCGATACACAAAAATTTTCCACAAAAAAGCGAGAAGACATTATTGATGGAAACTACAAAACCCACTAGATAGTGAATAGGTAACTTGCATCATGTCCGCTCGCTTAGGCACAGATTTTGCGTATTATATACAAAATAGATGTTTATAGCTAGCCGATTCACTGGATTAATAGTCATTTCGTGGCTAATAATGAGGACTTCATAAAGATAGTCACCTTATAGAAATAGCCTAAGTAAATATAAACTACTTTCCCTTTTATCAAATTCAATATCAAGCGTATATTAATAGCGCTGGATTTTCACAGTTGGCTTTGCCACAATGGACAGCGCAGAGCTAGACCCAGACCCAGCTTTTATAACTATAATGAATACATGGTCGGTTCAAAATAGCTTGGATATCAGAAAGCCAAATCAAAGCTGTCTTTAATAGTAGTTAAACAATAGGCAAAGCACGTTTGGCAATATATCTAATCTCTATAGGATTGATTAAAACAAGGAGTCGTTATGATTTATCAGTATTTAGACAAAACCCCTGAATTCGCCGTACCGTTCAACGGTTGGGTAGCAGATTCAGCGCAAGTGATGGGCGATGTATATTTAGGCCATCAAGCCAATATCTGGTTTGGTGCAGTGATACGCGGTGACAACGATCGTATCCATATCGGCGACTATAGTAATGTGCAAGAAAACAGTGTGATTCATACTGATGCAGGTATCAAAGTGACTATTGGTAATTACGTGACTATCGGTCATCTGGCTATGTTACACGGCTGTGAAGTCGGTGATAACAGCTTGATTGGTATAGGTGCAGTGGTGCTCAATAATGCCAAAATAGGTAAAAACTGCCTGATAGGGGCAAAAGCACTAATTACTGAAGGTCAGGTGATTCCAGATAACTCGCTAGTGATGGGCGCGCCTGCAAAAGTGGTCAAGACACTGACAGATGAGCAAGCTGCCATGCTAAAAATGTCAGCACTACATTATGCTGAGCGTTGCCAAAAATTCAAAACAGGCTTGACAGAAATAGCGATGCCTGACTAAAGGTCAATAGTTGAAGCAATTCCAAACGGATATATTACAAGGTGTGAGCAATATTTAATTGCTGTGCTGTTCAAGAGCTGCGCTCAGCCCTAGTAGATAACTGTATCCAATTTTATTAAACAATTCATATTTTTTCGCAACCAACGATAAGGTCTCACCATGCAGGCAAATCAAGCACAAAAACAACTGGCATTATTTGATTTAGATCATACATTACTTGATGTCGATAGCGATTATCTCTGGGGTGAGTATATCGTAAAGCATGACCTTGTTGACGAGGCACAATACCGCACGGCTAATCAGAAATTTTATAATGATTATATTGAAGGTACGCTAGACGCGACAGAATACAATGAATTCGTCGCGCAGTTTTTAAGCAGTCTACCGCTTGATAGACTTGATGAGCTAAGAGAAGACTATATCAAAAGCGAAATCGAGCCACATATTCGCCCAAAAGCGATGGAAGCACTGTGTCAACACATTGAGCAAGGTCATGATGTGGTGATTATTTCTGCGACCAATGATTTTGTGGTATCCGCCATTGCTAAGCGTTTTGGTATTGAAGCTGCCAATGTGTTGGCGACGCCACTCGAGATCAAAGACAATCGCTATACAGGCAAGCTCATCGATAAGCCAAACTTTCAGGCGGGCAAGATATACCATCTAGACAAATGGCTGGGTAAACAGCAAACAGCTGGTATAACGTTCGAAAAAACATACGCGTATTCGGATTCCAAAAATGATATTCCACTACTAGAATGGGCTGATGTAGCCGTTTGTGTGTCACCCGATGAAGCGTTACATGCGCACGCCTTGGCACATCGCTGGGCCGTAGAAGACTGGTCAATCTAACAAGCTTTTCAATCTAGTAAGAGTAGCAACATTGACATTAGTGACAATTAGTCACTCATTTATGCTCAATCTCATTTAAAATAGCGCCGTATTCGTTATTTATTTTTATTAGAAAACAGGAATATTCATGGAAATTAATCCGTATCAAGAACAGATCAAAGACTTATCAGAGCGTGGGCAGGACTTGCGGAGGTATCTTTGACTTCGATGGTAAGCAAGAACGCTTAGAAGAAGTCAATTTAGAATTAGAAAACCCCGAGCTATGGAACGATCCAGAGCGCGCGACCAAAATTAATAAAGAAAAAAGTCATCTGGATGGTGTTATCGATGTGGTGGTCTCTCTTGAAACCACATTAGAAGATGCGTCTGCTATGCTAGAGTTGGCAGTTGAAGCAGAAGATGAATCATTGCTAGCTGACGTGCAGAGCGAGCTAGATAGCGCAGAGCAACGCGTTGCTGATTTAGAATTCCGCCGAATGTTTAGCGGTGAGATGGATCCAAACAACTGCTACTTGGATATCCAATCTGGTAGTGGTGGTACTGAAGCGCAAGATTGGGCTGAAATGCTGCTGCGTATGTATACACGCTGGGCAGAAGCTCATGGCTTCAAAGTCGACGTGATTGAAGTGTCATCAGGTAGTGTTGCTGGCATTAAGTCGGCAACCATTGAGATCAAAGGTGACTATGCGTTTGGTTGGTTGCGCACCGAGATTGGTGTCCACCGTTTGGTACGTAAGTCACCATTTGATAGTAATAACGGACGTCATACGTCGTTTGCTGCGGTGTTTGTCTCGCCTGAGATTGATGATAATGTCGAGATTGATATCAATCCAGCTGATTTGCGTATCGATACTTATCGCTCATCTGGCGCGGGTGGTCAGCATGTAAACACGACAGATTCTGCGGTACGTATTACCCATGAGCCATCGGGCGTGGTAGTGACGTGTCAGAATGAGCGTAGTCAACATGGTAACAAAGCCACGGCGATGAAAATGCTACGTGCTAAGCTCTATGAGCTTGAGATGCAAAAACGTATGGAGTCACAGCAAGCGGTCGAAGACGGTAAGTCTGACGTCGGCTGGGGTAGTCAAATCCGCTCGTACGTGCTTGACGACTCACGTATTAAAGACTTACGCACGGGCGTTGAAACCTTCAACACGGGTGCTGTGCTAGATGGTGACCTCGATCAGTTTATTGAAGCGAGTCTAAAAGCAGGGTTGTAAGCAGCCGTTTTAAAATAGTAACTAATATTTAATTAAGGAAAATTATGCCAAGCGTTAATAATTATTTTGATGACAAAGTAACTTCTATTGCCTTTCAAACAGCGACTAAGCCTGCGACCGTCGGCGTCATGGAAATTGGTGAGTATGAGTTTGGTACCAGTGAATTTGAAACCATGAGTGTGGTGAGCGGTGCATTGACTGTCAGTCTACCAGAGAGTGATGAGTGGCAAACGTTTAACGCTGGCGAGCAGTTTACCGTTGAGGCCAATCAAAAGTTTCAAGTAAAAGTAGCGGTCGAAACTGCTTATCTATGTGTATATGGTAAATAACGATTGTTAAGCTATATCGGTATTAGAACAATTAACGCTAAGCATAAAATGCTTAGCGTTTTTTTGTGTATTGTATTCTCGAGCTAACCTCAAAAGATAAAACAAACAAGTACGATTTATAGGTTCTTACGGTATTGCACCATATCGGTCAAGCTGGCGATGTTGTTGTATAGCTTACGTGCAGATGTATTATCTTCTTGCGTTACCCAATAGACACGGTTGCAGCCTTTCTCATTGGCAAAAGCATAAACCTGTTCGATTAACGCACGTCCAACGCCTTGACCGCGCACATTTTCACTCACGTATAGATCTTCTAAATAGCAACAGTCAGTAGTGTTCCAAGTATTGGGGTGTAGTACCACATGTGTAAAGCCTACGAGCACATCACGTTCCCACGCGCCAAATCCATAAATGGCTACGTTATCATCTAAAATATTACGCCATGTTGCCTCTATGACGCTAAGGGGTAAGGCAGTCTCATAAAAGTTCAAATAGTCTTGCCATAATACCAACCAAAAGTCATAGTTGGCTCTAGAGAGTGGTGCTGTTTTGATAGAAGTGTTTTTCATTATTTTTTATTCAACTTAAGTTTTGATAGTCACTGAATTATGCCCTAAAACTCTATAGTTGAGTACCCTGATATCCGCTTTATTTTACACAGCCTTACACATTCTCTGCGCCAAGCAAACAGCAAAAACTACCGTCATTAATTATGCTAAAACCATGAATTCTAAAAGGTATATAGGTTTATGACAAAGGCAACAATAAAGACAAGCCAGCAGACAATGACTAGAGACGTGCGTCATGATTACGAGCACCTCGCGCGCCGAGCCAATTTGCGTTATGTGAGTGATGATGAGCCAGGTTACGAGCGCAGACGTTGGGGTCGTGGCTTTACTTATCGTGATGCAACGGGCAACACGGTAAAAGACAAAGCATTGCGTCAGCGCTTTGATGCATTGGTGATACCGCCCATGTGGTCAGAAGTATGGATATGCCAAGATGAAAGAGGTCATTTGCAATCGACAGGACGAGACGAAAAGTCACGTAAGCAGTATCTGTATCATCCGTCATGGAACAATATCCGCGACCAAGCAAAGTTTGATGCAATGATTGGATTTGCAGAGGCACTGCCCAATCTGCGTGCGCAAGTCGAGGCAGATTTGGAAGCAGAGTCCTTATCGCGTACCAATGTACTCGCTGCCGTCGTTAAGTTGCTAGAGACCACATTAATCCGTGTGGGTAATAGCCGTTATGCCAAGCTCAATAAAAGCTATGGTCTGAGTACGCTACGCAGTAAGCATGTCAGTGAAACCGATAATGGGCTGGCGTTTGATTTCGTCGGAAAGAGTGCAAAAGAGCATCATATTGAGTTGCAAGACGAGCGATTGATTGACATCGTACAAGCCTGCTCCGAGCTGCCAGGCTATCAGATATTCAAATATTTAGATGACAACGGGCACAAACAAGTTGTCGACAGTAGCGATATCAACGAGTATCTGCGCATGCATACGTGCGGTATGGATTGTGAGAGCAAACTATACAGCGCAAAAGATTTTCGCACATGGATGGCAAGTGTGCTTGCGGCAAGCTACCTATATGATGAGCTACAAACGTCTGCAGGCGCTAGCATATTAGATAGTGCACCAGAAAGCGCTGAGCGACAGCAATTAGTCACTGATATGGTAAAAAGTGTGGCAGCAGAGCTGGGTAATACGCCAACTGTATGCCGCGCCTCTTATATTCATCCTATTGTCATTGAGCGTTTTTTGGCAGGGCAATTCTTTGAAACTTACAAACAAGCGCGCCGTGGACGAACCAAACAATACCAAAGCTGTGAAGAGAAGGCGTTATTAGGATTCTTAAGGGCTGATGTTTAGGTGTGAGGTTTTATATAGCAATAGTAGAATGCTGACTCTTTAACAACAAATTGAAAACTTGCTATCAGGCATTGGTCGTTGTAGATGTCTGTATTGGTTTATAGCGAATTAATGATAAATAGTTATAAGGTATCCCTATTATTATAAAATAAAAATGATACGTTATGTATTGAAATAAGTATAAAAATGCGTTACTAATAGAGCATGATAAATACGAACATATGAAATGGTCTATAGGATGTGACCGTTTTTCAATCATAAATACCATTTTACCAGTTACCTACTATTGCTAAAGGATTAGCTTATGAACACCGCCACTCAAACCCCGACGAATATTGATATAGATACTACCGTCACACCAAAAAATTATACCGATTACTATAATCATTTTGAGATGAATACACTGCTGTCAGAAATATTTGGCGAGCATGTGGACGATCGTTTAAATGCTTATATGGCTTGCTGTGGTCGTCATGTACGTGATGGCCGCGCTGACAATCCTGCGTTAGTACATGAAGATACCTTAGGCAATATCACGCGCATGAGCTTTGGTGAGCTTGATAAAGCAAGCGCGCAGGTCGCCAACTTGCTACAGTCGTATGGGGTAAAAACGGGAGACAAAGTAGCGACTATGCTGCCGCGTACGCCTGAGCTTCTCACCGTCGTATTGGCAACATGGCGCATTGGAGCTGTATATCAGCCACTATTTACTGCTTTTGGCTATGACTCAATCAAATACCGTATGGACAAAGCCGACACCAAAGTTGTTTTTACCAATCTAGAGAACCGCAGTAAGTTTGAAGACTTAGCCGCGCAAACTAAGATGGTATTGGTTGGCAGTCCTGATGATGCTCAGACGTGGGGTGATGACCACTATACTCAGTCCATGGCAGCACAGCCGCAGACGATAGAGCCAGTCACGCTTGATACGGACGCACCATTTTTGCAGATGTTCACCTCAGGTACGGTTGGTAAATCAAAAGGCGTCAGTGTTCCATTAGCTGCGTTACCGGCTTTCTATTTATATATGCGTTATGCCATCGACCTACGCGAAGATGATCAGTATTGGAACATGGCGGATCCAGGCTGGGCATATGGTTTGTACTATGCTATTACAGGGCCACTATTATTAGGCGTCACCACTTATTTTAATGAAGCAGGGTTTGATGCGAACCATACCCGTGATTTCATGGTACGTCACAAGATTACCAATTTGGCATCTTCACCAACGGCATTTCGCATGATGAAATCTAGCGGCGTTTTTGAGGACGCTCATAACGACGCAAATGCCAAACTGTCTCTTCGCTGTGCTAACTCGGCAGGGGAGACGCTGAATACCGAGGTGGTCAACTGGGTCGAGACGTACTTAGCTTGTCAGGTAAAAGATCAATATGGGCAAACAGAGACTGGCATGACTTGCTGTGCACATCATGCACTAGCGCATGACTGTCCTGTTGGCTCGATGGGTATGGCGCTACCAGGCCACGTCCTAGTAGTATTAGATGATGATATGAATGTATTACCAGATGGTGAGCAAGGACAGCTAGCAGTCGTTGTCAGTCAGTCACCTGCGTTTTACTTCCGTGGTTATAGCTGGAATGAAAAACAAGCCTTTGTAGATGATTACTATCTGACAGGCGATGTGGTCGAGCGTCATAGTGATGGCAGTTACTGGTTTTCAGGGCGTGATGATGACATCATTATTACCGCAGGTTACCGCGTTGGGCCTACTGATGTCGAAAACACTGTATTAGAGCATGAGGCCGTTGCAGAGTCTGCGGCGGTAGGCGTGCCAGACGAAGTGCGCGGTCATACTATCAAGTCTTATGTGGTGCTAAAAGACGGTATCGAAGGTAGCGAGCAGATTGCTAAAGACATCCAAGAGCTGGTACGCAAACGTCTATCAACTCATGCTTATCCGCGTGAGGTCGAGTTTGTGACAGAATTACCAAAAACGCCAAGTGGTAAGATTCAACGCTTTTTGCTGCGTAGTCTGTCTGCTGCGTAAATGAATTGGTAAAGCGTTTATAGGTTGAATAAAAAATATCTAATGAAAAGTAAAAACTGAAAGGGATAATCATGCAAGTTAAACAAAATAGCTTTTTAGTCACAGGCGGTGCATCGGGTTTGGGTGAGTCGGTGGCTCGTGCGATTGTAGATCAAGGTGGTAATGTCGTTATTGCTGACCTAAATGAAAACGCTGGGCAAGCGTTAGTCGCTGAACTTGGTGACAGTACACGCTTTGTACGCTGTGATATTACTAATGGCGATGAAGTACAATCAGCAGTTGAGATGGCTGAAGAAGCTTTTGGTGGCCTACAAGGTTCAGTCAACTGTGCAGGTATCGCAGTAGTACAGAAGCTGCTAGACCGTGACAATAATCCAGCAGATCTTGAGTCATTCAGTCGCGGGGTTAATATTAATCTGGTCGGTTCATTTAACGTTGCACGTTTGGTCGCAGCGAGCATTGCCAAGCGTATAGCCAATGACAGCACTGTAGAAAAAGGCAATGAAGAAGGTAACATAGATCAAGGTATTATTATCAATACGGCATCTATTGCAGCCTTTGATGGTCAAGTCGGTCAAGCCAGCTATTCATCGTCTAAGGCAGGCGTGGTCGGTCTAACATTGCCGCTGGCTCGTGAGTTAGCTCGTCACGGTATTCGTGTCATGACGATAGCCCCAGGGGTTTTTGCCACACCAATGATGGATACCATTCCTGAAAAGGCACGCGAACAGCTAGAGGCGGGTGTGCCATATCCTAAACGTTTAGGCGCTCCCAATGAGTTTGCTAAATTGGTGACCCATATCATCGATAACGCTTATCTGAATGGTGAAGTCATTCGCTTAGACGGTGCGATTCGTATGGTGTAGTCCACGTAATTTTCATCATTCTTGCACAAAAATTGGCATGATTCTTTGATACAGTATTATTAATCGTTTTTGAGCGTTAATAATAAGGATCAAGTTTCGTGTCATTTTTTTGCAAAAGACCTCATCAGTTAGACAAGCCGCGTACCTATAGGTTGCTTACATTCATCAGTCTTAGCTTTGCTGTATTTGTAAGCACCAGTGCTATCGCTTATGTCAAAACCACTTCAGAAAACAAAAGTCCAATTCCTTCTTCTATAGTGATCGATCGAGTCTTTGTTGATAAATCAGACCGTGTATTGCAACTCATGAGCCATGGCAAAGTCATACGGTCATATCGTATTGCGCTTGGAGATAGCCCAGCTGGTCATAAGCAGCAAGAGGGCGATCAGCGCACACCAGTTGGTGTTTATACATTAGATTATAAAAATGAGAACTCTATTGCGCATCGTTCTATCCATATTAGTTATCCGAATACTGAGGATAAGGCGCGAGCGACGTCATTGGGTGTCAGCCCAGGCGGCGATATCATGATTCATGGGCAAATGAATGGCTTTGGACATTTGGGCTGGCTAAACCAGCAGCGTGATTGGACAGATGGTTGTATCGCAGTTACCAATGATGAGATGGATACTATTATGGCAGCCGTGACGATTGGCACTCCTATTGAAATCGTAGAGTAGCATAGCCCGATTGTGATTAGGTCGATGCTAAATAGGTACGTAACTTACTATCATATTTAACAAGTATTTATTCTGTACTTACTCTAATAAAAGAACATAGCTTGTATTTCAAACTAAGTTAGTTGGAATTAATAACTCCTTTAAATAATATTAATAATAAAATATCATTGTTTTAAGTAAGGTTTTATTAACAATTATCTTGAAATAAATGTATATATACCTTATATAAGTGACAGATAACAGTGGCCGCTAGCGTCTAGCGCGACGACTGAAAATACCAATTATAAAAGGATATAGACATGAGATTTGAGAAATTTACTCAAAAACTGCAGTCAGCCATTCAAGAAGCACAAAGCCTAGCATTAGGACGCGATCATACAGGTATCGATCCTGTGCATTTGCTTGCCGTGTTGCTACAAGATGAGTCTAATTTGTCCATCTGCCAACAAGCAGATGCTTCAATTCCAGCGTTAAAAAATGGCGTTGCAAAGGCATTAGATAATCAAGCAACGATTTCAGAGCCGACAGGCGAAGTCAACTTAAACCCAAACTCGGTAAAAATCTTAAACTTGGCAGATCGTCAGGCGCAAAAAGAAGGCGATGATTTTATCGCGACGGAATGGGTGATGTTGGCACTCGCTGAGCAAGGCGAAACCAAAAAGATATTTGAAAGTGCAGACGTAACAGCCAGTAAACTAAAAACGGTGATCGAGCAATTGCGCGGCGATGATACCGTCAACAACCAAAACGCAGAAGATCAGCGTGATGCACTCAATAAATACACGATTAATCTGACTGAGCAAGCAGAACTTGGCAAGCTCGACCCCGTCATTGGCCGTGACGAAGAGATTCGCCGTACCATTCAAGTGCTATCACGCCGTACCAAAAACAATCCTGTACTTATCGGTGAGCCGGGTGTGGGTAAGACAGCTATCGTTGAAGGCTTAGCACAGAAAATCATCAATGGTGATGTGCCAGAAGGTCTACGCCGCAAAGAAGTGCTGTCGTTAGATTTAGGTGCATTAATCGCAGGGGCGAAATTCCGTGGTGAGTTTGAAGAGCGCCTCAAAGGTGTGTTGAGCGATTTGGCTAAGCAAGAAGGCAATGTTATCTTATTCATCGATGAGCTGCATACAATGGTTGGTGCAGGTAAATCAGACGGTGCAATGGATGCGGGTAATATGCTAAAACCTGCGCTAGCACGTGGCGAGCTGCATTGTGTCGGGGCAACGACGCTTGATGAATATCGTAAGTACATCGAAAAAGATGCCGCGCTTGAGCGTCGTTTCCAAAAGGTCTTAGTCGATGAGCCAACAGTTGAAGATACTATTGCGATATTACGCGGCTTAAAAGAGCGTTACGAGCTGCATCATGGCGTCGATATTCAAGATAGTGCCATCATCGCTGCGGCGCGCATGAGTCATCGCTATATCACGGATCGCAAGCTACCAGACAAGGCGATTGATCTGATTGACGAAGCGGCCAGTCGTCTGCGGATGGAGATGGACAGCAAGCCTGAGTCACTAGGTAAGCTTGATAGCCGCTTGATTCAGCTAAAAATGCAGCGTGAAGTACTCAAAAATGAAGAAGATGCTGGCGCGCAAGCCGAGCGTAAAGTACTGGATGCGCAAATAGCAGAGTTAGAAAAAGAATACGCTGATCTCAATGAAGTGTGGCAAGCAGAGAAAGCATTGGTCAAAGGCAGTCAACAGCTAAAAGACGAGCTGGATAAAGCACGTATTGCCTATGACAAAGCCAGCCGAGAAGGCGACTACGAGACCATGAGTAAGCTGCAATACGAAACCATTCCGCAGTTAGAACGACGCATTAATGAGTCTGATCTGGCTGAGCAAAAAGAGCAGACAGTGGAAGGTAGCGGTGTGAAGTTGCTACGTAATAAGGTCACAGACAATGAGATCGCAGAGGTGGTTGCAGCCGCGACGGGTATTCCAGTCAGTAAAATGATGCAAGGCGAGCGCGACAAGATGGTCGCAATGGAAGAAAAGCTCCATGAGCGTGTGATTGGTCAAGACGAAGCGGTACAGTCGGTGGCCAATGCGGTCCGTCGTAGCCGTGCAGGTCTGTCTGATCCCAATCGTCCTTCTGGTTCGTTCTTATTTTTGGGGCCTACTGGTGTTGGTAAAACGGAGCTGACTAAGTCACTAGCAAACTTCTTATTTGACTCTGAAGATGCGATTGTACGTATCGACATGAGTGAGTATATGGAGAAGCACAGTGTCAGCCGTTTGGTCGGGGCACCTCCAGGATACGTTGGCTACGAAGAAGGTGGCACATTGACTGAAGCGGTACGCCGTAAACCATATAGTGTCATATTATTCGACGAAGTGGAAAAGGCGCATCCTGATGTGTTCAATATCTTACTGCAAGTATTGGACGATGGTCGTTTGACGGATTCGCAAGGTCGAGTAGTAGATTTCAAAAACACGGTGATTATTATGACCAGTAACTTGGGTTCGCATAAAATTCAAGAGATGGTTGGTGAAAACTATGATGATATTAAGGCAGAAGTCATGGACTCTGTTGGGCAGCATTTTCGTCCAGAGTTCGTCAACCGCATTGATGAAATCGTTGTCTTCCATCCACTTGGTATGTCGCAGATGGCGGGTATCGCGGATATACAATTGGATCGCTTACGCCAGCGTATCCAAGAACGTGAGATGGATATTGAGCTGTCAGCAGATGCGATGAGCAAATTGGTTGCCGTAGGTTATGACCCTGTCTATGGCGCGCGTCCACTCAAACGTGCCATTCAACAAGAGATCGAAAACCCATTGTCATTGAAGCTATTGGCAGGTGATTTTGTCGCTGGTGATATCATCAAAGTCGATGTTGGCGCAGATGACAAGCTAACTTTTGAGAAGCTTAGAATGAGCTAATCAATCAAGTTTTTTACTCTTTATGATCTAACGTTACTCTTAATTTCAACCCCTTATCTACAGATGTAGGTAAGGGTTTTTTTATTCAAGTAGCGTACTTTGTGTTACGGTTTTTTTACCGTCTGAAAGCTATGAGTATGCTATAACTAAATGAATAGCTAGTAGTATCACTATAAACTGAATGGAGAAATAGAACGATGACAATCAGTATCGAACGTATAAGCGCACCCTTAACTTCACCGATAATCATTGCAGCGTTGCTGTTTAGCACATCCGCTTGCTCCAATCCTTCAGCAGTGAATTCTAGCAATAACAAAAGTACTGCCACAGGCTATCAAGAGGGTTCAGTCACAGACGCCCAGACAGACACTAGCAAGCCTGACTTTACGACTAAAGCAGTTGCAACCTTTGATGAGCCTTGGGCTATGACAGCGTTACCCAGTACTAATAGCGAAGAATCGAAACTACTGGTAACACAAAAAACAGGTGAGCTATTCATCGTAGATACAGCGACAGGTAACAAGACAGAAGTCAAAGGTGTTCCTGAAGTGGCTTATGGTGGTCAAGGCGGCTTGGGAGATATTATTGTATCACCAGATTTTGCGACTTCTAGTACTGTCTATCTTAGCTATGCGGAAGCAGGAACGGGAGGTGATAGCAACAAATTTGGTGCTAAAGTTGTCAAAGCGACACTTTCAGGGTTGGAGTCAGCCACACCCACGTTGCAAAATATCACGCCTATCTGGCAACAGTCTCCCAAAGTTACAGGGCAGGGACACTATAGTCATCGTTTGCTATTTTCACCTGATGGGCGCTATCTATATATTAGCTCAGGTGAGCGCCAAGAAAAAACGCCAGCACAAGATATGAGTGTCAATTTAGGTAAAGTCATCCGTCTAAATGCTGATGGATCTATCCCAACAGACAATCCATTTACTGACAATGAGATAGCCAAACAGTTTTGGACCATCGGACATCGCAATGTGCTTGGTATGGCGTTTGACGGTAGTGGACAGCTTTGGGTGAATGAGATGGGACCAAAAGGCGGTGATGAGTTCAATATGATTGAAAAGGGTAATAACTACGGCTGGCCAGTTGTATCCAATGGACGCAATTATTCAGGTCTAGATATTCCTGATCATAATACAAAGCCAGAGTTTTCGGCACCTAAAATCACTTGGACGCCTGTCATATCACCATCTGCCATGAGTATCTATGCGGCAGGTGATCACAATGACTTTCCTAGCTGGCAAGGCAATGCGCTTATCAGTGGCCTATCATCTAAAGCACTTGTCGTAGTGGACATAAGCGAAGACAATACCGCCGCTGAACGTTATCGCTATGACATGGGTGAGCGCGTACGCAGTGTGTTAGCAGTAGACGGACAAGTGTGGACACTTGAAGACGGTAATGACGCACAATTACTTAGATTATTACCCAAATAATATCGAATTGATGACATATTTATGTAGATGTGTCTTTAATTATTATAATAAAACTGTTTAATTCTTCTAGAGTAAATTGATAGTTTTATCAAGTTTTATTTTGTAATAGATTGATAGTTAAGGCCTATTTTGTTAAGGTAATGTTCCTTGAATTTTGAGAATTGCACATGGAAGAAGTAAAAGTAGGCAGATTAGGACCTTTTCCACGGGTGAGTAAACCTGTGTTTATTACATCGTCACTGCTGATTATTGGCTTTATTATTTTTGGTGCACTTTTCACCGAAACAGCAGGGGCACTTTTTAGCTTTTTACAAGGTTTTATTACCGATAAGTTCGGTTGGCTATTTATTATCTTAGTCAATGTCGCGCTCGCACTTTGTATTTATTTGGCCATGAGTCGTTATGGCGATATTCGCTTAGGTGCTCAAACTGAGACGCCGCAATATAGTTTATTCTCGTGGATTGGCATGCTGTTTTCTGCCGGTATAGGGATTGGACTGGTTTATTGGGGTACAGCGGAGCCGTTGTATCACTTCATGGCACCGCCACTTGGCGAAGCGGAAAGTGTTGAAGCTGCAAAACAGGCAATGAACATCTCGTTTATGCATTGGGGGCTTCATGCTTGGGCAATTTATACGGTTGTAGCATTGTCTCTTGCGTATTTTCATTTCCGTCGAGGCTTACCGTTATCTATACGCTCAACCTTGTACCCTTTACTTGGTAAAAAAATCTACGGTAAATGGGGACATACAGTCGACATTTTAGCCGTGTTTGGCACTATGTTCGGGGTGGTAACCTCACTTGGTCTTGGGGTCATGCAGATTAATGCTGGGCTTGAGAAGCTGTTTGGCACACCTAACAGCTTAATGGTACAGTTTGGTTTGATTGCTTTCATCACAGCGCTAGCAGCAGCCTCAGTCTTAATGGGTTTGGATAAAGGTATTAAGCGCCTTAGTGATATCAATATTGGTTTCACTATCGTCTTGTTAGCGTTTATGGTTATCTTAGGACCAACGCTCTTTATCTTTGATAGTTTTATCGAAAACATCGGCAACTATCTGACTGTGATTGTACCTCTAGGTACATGGGGTGAGGCTTATAGCGAAACAGATTGGCAGAGTGGTTGGACGATATTTTACTGGGCATGGTGGGTTAGCTGGGCACCATTCGTTGGTATCTTTATCGCTCGTATCTCTCGTGGTCGTACGATTCGTGAGTTTACGCTTGGTGTACTACTGATTCCAATGCTAATTTTGTTCTTCTGGTTTACAACCTTTGGCGGCGTTGCTATTCACATGGAGCTTGCTTCTGCTGTGTCAGGTGTTAGCCCAGGATTGGTTGAAGCAGTACAAGCGGATACTGGTAGTGCTATCTTTAAACTGGTCGAGTACTATCCATTGGCAAAACCAATCACGCTAATGATTGTCGTCATGATTATGCTATGGTTCGTGACTTCGTCAGATTCTGCTAGCTTTGTCATTGATATGTTGACTGCTGGTGGCGATACCAACCCACCAAAAATCCAGCGTTTGTTTTGGGCAACAACAGAAGGTGTTATCTCTGCTATCTTGCTAGCGGCCGGTGGACTGTCTGCCCTACAGGCGGCGGCTATCGTAGCGGGACTACCGTTTGCCTTAGTAGTCTTTGTTATGATGTATGCGTTATTACGTGGTTTAAGCCGTGATCGTTTGATTTTATACCGTGCGCAACAACGCTTTATCACAGATGAATCGGCAGACCATAATTCAGCGAACGAATTTGTCGATGAGCATCTGTTAAAAGGACCACCTAAGATTGTTAAAGGTGACTAAAAAGCAGTTAAGAGTAAGACATCTGGTTTAGCTTTTAATAGAAGAAGCCCCAATTTATTTTTAAATTGGGGCTTCTTTATTTGGAGCATATATTTAAATTTATTCAGGACAAATACAGATTGTTGAAAATTATTACCAAAATGTTACTACCATTTCTATACATTCGGCAGTATTTACAAGGTGTTATATTTGATAATTGGCTCATACCTTGGTATGGTTACGCACTTTTTTTAGGGAATACCTATGGATCATGTAAAAGTTGGCCGAGTAGGCCCTTTTCCGCGGGTAAGTAAACCTGTATTTTTGACGTCAGCAATATTGATACTTGCTTTTATTATCTTTGGCGCATTATTCAACGAGCAAGCAGAGATAGTATTCAATCAAGCAAAAGCATTTGTTTCTTTGCGCTTTGGCTGGTTCTTTATCGTCGTGGTCAACTTAACATTGGCTATGAGTATTTATATGATATTTAGCCGGTATGGCGATATCAGGCTTGGTCATCAAAACGAAAGACCTGCGTACAATCTTATTTCTTGGGTTGGTATGTTGTTTTCGGCTGGTATTGGTATTGGTCTGCTCTATTGGGGTACCGCTGAGCCACTGTATCACTTTATGGCACCGCCATTAGGAGAACCAGAAACCGTTGCTGCTGCAAAACAAGCGATGAACATCTCATTCCTTCATTACTGTTTTCATGTTTGGGGGCTTTATGGCATGGTCGCGTTATCACTGGCATACTTCCATTACCGGGTAGGCTTACCACTGGCGATACGCTCAACCTTGTATCCAATGTTGGGTAAAAAGATCTATGGCGGGTGGGGTCATACGGTAGATATATTAGCGGTATTCGGTACGATGTTTGGGGTAGTGACCACGTTAGGTCTTGGCGTCCTACAGATTAACTCAGGTCTTGAGACCTTATTTGGCATCCCTAATAGTATTACGGTGCAAATTATCTTGATAGGTATTATCACGATGTTAGCAGGGTTGTCCCTGTTTGTGGGACTTGATAAAGGTATCAAGCGCCTAAGTGATATTAATATATTATTCACTATAATATTACTAAGTTTTGTGATTATCTTTGGGCAAACCCAATTTATCTTTAATAGTGTGATAGAGAATATTGGCAATTATTTACATCAAATTGTGCCATTAGGTCTTTGGACAGAGTCTTATAAGGGTGAAGAAAACTGGCAGTCCTCTTGGACGATATTTTATTGGGCATGGTGGATCAGCTGGTCACCATTCGTTGGGGTGTTTATTGCCCGTATCTCTCGAGGACGCACCATTCGTGAGTTCATATTAGGAGTGTTGTTCATTCCTGTCACAATTTTATTTTTATGGTTTACTGCTTTTGGTGGTTCTGCGGTAAATATGGAACTGATGGCAGCAGCGGATCCCAATATTGCTAGTCCAGGTCTGATCGAAGCGGTCAAAGCTGATACAGGTAGCGCTATATTTAAATTGATGGAATCTTATCCATTGACGGGTGCGGTCAACTTGCTCATCGTGGTGATGATTGTCCTATGGTTTGTTACCTCGTCAGATTCAGCCAGTTTTGTCATCGATATGCTGACATCAGGTGGTGATACCAATCCGCCAAAGATCCAGCGCTTATTTTGGGCAGGTTCTGAAGGTGTTATCGCTGCTGTATTATTGGCAGCAGGTGGATTGAGCGCATTGCAAGCGGCATCGATTGTCTCAGGATTTCCTTTTGCTATTGTGATTGTCGTGATGATGTACTCTCTATTGCGTGGTCTTAGTCGAGACCGCTTGATACTGTATCGCAATCAGCAATGGTTTACCACAGAAGAGTCGGCAGAGCATAACTCGGCCAATGAGTTCCGTGACGAAGAGTTGCTAAAAGGCCCACCAGCACTTGAGAAAGACACTTAAGATTTAGAGTTTATTTTCTGGCTACAAAAATACCCAGCTTGTCATAGGCTGGGTATTTTTATGGATGTTCAATATCTTTAATAAAAAACATTTTAATACAGCAGCTTTCAGTACAGTAGATCTCGATACAACCGCCTTATAGATTAACTGCATTCGCCTTTTACATAACCAATAGCCTCAGGGATATTACAGGCTGAGCAGGCGTTACTAGCCGTTCGGTAGCTTATCACTGATCCAACTTCCGTCTTCACGCAGACGGGTTCATATTGTGCCGTACAGATATTATTGTCAGGGTTAGCAGGCGGACATTGAGTAAAAGTCTCTTCAACTGGCTGATTAATATCAGGGTTAGATGGGTTAGGTGTATGGTCAGACGTGCCGATATCAGACATAGAGCTACAGCCAGTCAATACTAAAGCTAAAGTCAGTATAAGTAATGATGGTTTGAACAAAGATGGATTAAGTACGGAAAATCGGCGATTGGATAGAGTTTGTTTCATAAAAAATATCCTTATTAGTAGTATTCGATAGCGTCCTGTTATCGCTGATGGATTTGCTTAATGATGTGAAACGTTTAGTTAGTTATAGTAGCTCATTTATCAGTGGCTATCTACTTACGCCTCATACAAAAAACCCCCAAGCTCAATTAAGCTTGGGGTTTTTTTGCTGCCTTCAAATACCGATTTTACGACAGTATGTCTAAATCAAAGGTATCTAGACTGACAAAAATTGCTTATTCAGCTGGTTTGTCGTCTTGATTTAGCTGCACGTACTTATCAAAGTTTTGAGCATAATCCGTTAAGTTGTCGCTCAGCATTTGACGATATTGCTTCACATAAAACTCAACGATATCGTCTTTTTCTTTGGCGAAATCATCACCTTTGACAAAACCGATAGAGGCAACTGACGCGCTGTAGCGTGCTGCAGCATATAATAAAGAAGCACCGACTTGACCTGAATGTGCTTCAGGGCCTAGCTGGCTATTTGCGATACCGATGATAGCGTCAGCACGTTGATAGAATGCCTGCATTTCAGGGGTGATTTCGATGTTAGTGTCAACGTTTTGATCTTGAGTGTTGCTGTCTTGAGACATAAGCTACTCCTAATAATAAGTGTCGGTAGTTTTTAGTATATAAAAATGGTTTGCAAACGTTTTAAAGTAGTGACGCTTATAAACCAGCGTCTGCTTTTAAGATGTCAGCTTTGTCTGTTTTTTCCCATGTAAAGGCAGTCTCTGAACCCGGACGACCAAAATGCCCAAAGGTAGCAGTCTGCTGATACATTGGTTGTAGTAAGTTCAGCATGCGGGTAATACCATAAGGACGCAAATCAAAATGCGTACGAATCAGACGAATGATCTCATCGTTACTGATTTTGCTAGTACCAAACGTATTAACAGAGATAGAGGTCGGTTCAGCAACACCAATCGCGTAACTGACTTGAACTTCACAGCGATCTGCAAGTCCTGCAGCTACGATGTTTTTGGCCACATAACGTACCGCATAAGCAGCACTGCGATCCACTTTTGAAGGATCTTTACCACTAAATGCACCGCCACCGTGACGTGCCATACCGCCGTAAGTATCTACAATGATTTTACGACCAGTTAGACCAGCATCACCAACAGGACCGCCAATCACAAACTTACCAGTTGGGTTGATATGATAGCGTGTGCCAGCGTGCAACAAGTCAGCTGGTAGCACTTGTTTGATGATGGATTCCATCACGGCTTCTTGTAGATCAGCCTGTGAAATACTAGGATCATGCTGAGTTGATAGTACCACTGCATCAATCGCTACAGGTTTGTTGCCATCGTATTTTAGTGTGACTTGTGCTTTTGCATCTGGGCGTAACCATGGCAAATCACCTGCGCGGCGAAGCTCAGATTGACGCTCCATCAAACGATGGGCATACTCGATAGGCGCTGGCATAAGTACTTCGGTCTCATTACTTGCATAACCAAACATCAAGCCTTGGTCACCTGCACCTTGCTCTTCAGGGTTGCTACGATCGACACCTTGGGCTATTTCGGGAGACTGCTTACCAAGCATGTTGATAACTGCACAAGTCTCGCCGTCAAAACCTAGGTCTGAATGATGATAGCCAATGCCATTTACCGTGTCACGAACTAAGCGCTCTAAATCGATATTTGCAGTTGTAGTGATTTCACCTGCAAGTATGACTGCGCCTGTTTTCACCAAGGTTTCGCACGCCACACGTGCATGCAGATCTTCACGTAAGATAGCATCAAGGATAGCGTCTGATATTTGGTCAGCCATTTTATCAGGATGACCTTCGCTCACAGATTCTGAGGTAAATAAGTTGTATTCACGCATAATGGGATCGCTTAATTGCAGGGACTGTAGTGTACGAACTCAGTCATTATTAAATATATCTAAATGAAAAGATGAACAGGAATCAAAAAATTAGCATATTTTACCGTGTATCGAGGTAAAACTCTAGCAATGGATGGTGTTAAGAGGTAACTGGTGATGGATTAAGGGCGGTAAAAGTCATCAACATGGCTATTTTCTTGCCAACGAAATTCAGTATGTTGCGCGACTTGATGGGCTCTATCAACGCCATGTCTATCAGCGATGAAACCAAGTGCCATATCCATGCCTGCGCTAACCCCTGACGAAGTATAAAACTTACCATCGATGACCCAGCGTGCTTGTTTGATCCAATCAACTTGATTCGACTGAGAGATCACCCATTGCCATGCCAGTTTATTAGAGGTGGCACGCTTGCCGTTTAACACACCGCTTTTTGCCAACAAGGCGCTACCAGTACAGACGCTAAGTACCCAGTCAGCTTGATGGGTGAGGGCTGTTAGCGTTTGCAAGAAGGAAGGGTTGTAGACTAGCTGCCGTGTGCCAAACCCGCCTGGTACTAGGATAATATCAGTTTGATACGCTAACTCTGTGACTGCAATCGTTTCCATAGGTACGCCATGCTTACTGCGGATGATACCACCAGCTATCGAGGTAAATTGAATACGATAATGCTCAGGTAAGCTCCCAAACATCTCAATAGGTCCGAATAAATCTAAGGTTTCAAAATCATCAAACACTAGCGCGGTAATCGTATGCATGTGACACCCTTATCTGAAAGTATCTTTTATAAAGACAAGACGTTATAGCACCTTGCCACATCATATAATCATAGCATCAACATTATATCTGTCTATAAAAGTAAAACGCACATTGATTAAACGGTAAATAATCAATGGCCATTATAATTCTAGAAATGCAGCTTTATCCTTGAACATACACTCTTCATAGACAGGGCAAGCGCCGCATTTTGGTGTACGAGCCTGACAGGTATAGCGGCCGTGTAAGATAAGATAATGATGGGCGTCGACTATGAAATCTTCGGGAATGCGTTCGACCAATTTTCTTTCGACGATGAGTACGTTTTTACCAGTGGCAAGCCCAGTACGATTGCCCACACGAAAGATATGTGTGTCAACGGCCATGGTAGGCTGGCCAAAGGCAGTATTTAACACAACATTGGCAGTTTTACGACCGACACCTGCCAGTGACTCTAAATCTTTGCGGTTATCAGGAACGGTGCTATCAAATTTCTCAATCAAATCACGGCAGGTTTTGATGACGTTTTTTGCTTTGGCATTATACAAACCAATGTTTTTGATATAAGATTTGAGACCGTCTTCGCCTAGTGCCAGTATTGCTTCAGGTGTGTTAGCTACTGGATACAATTGCTGGGTCGCAATGTTGACACTCACATCCGTTGCCTGTGCGGATAAAATAACCGCAATGAGTAGCTCAAAATTGCTTTTATAGTTTAATTCAGTGACTGGCTCATCAATGATCGCTGCCAGCTTTTCGAAGAATGAACGTACGTCACGATTGGGCAGTCTTCTTGAGGGCGGCGTATCAGCTGTTTTATTTTTGACCGTTTTACTCATGGCATTTTGACTATTATTTCAGTGGGTGGTAGTACCGAATTATATGCTAGCGCTAGTATTCATGTTAATGATTAAAGTATCAATTTATTAACGAATTAACTGCATGATCAGCTATTACCGTTATTGCGTTACCTGCAATGATTCGAGCTCTGCTTGTAAGGATTCGAGCTCCGCTTGTTTCTTATCGTTTGCACGAACACTAAGCTGTTTTTCCAGTTTTTTAATTTTGGTGCGGAGCTTGGCAGCTGCAATAGTATTTTTTGCTTGCGACTCACTGATACTTAGAGATTGGCTTGCTGCATTATTAAGTTTGGCTTCTACCATACTGACCACGGGTCTACTATTGCTCGTATCGGTAAGCTGTTCTGTGACACGTTTCAAATGAGTGTGGTAGCGTTGTCTCAAATCCTCTTGCTCTGCTATTCGCTCAGGCTCAGATATTTCCCGATCAATCGTGACTAAGTCAATGCAATCAACAGGGCAGGGTGCAATACACAGCTCGCAGCCCGTGCACAAATCTGTAAAAATCGTATGCATATGCTTGCCAGTACCGACGATAGCATCGACTGGGCAAGCAGGAATGCATTTGGTGCAGCCGATACAGTCATCTTCACGGATAACAGCACGAACCTCGGTCGGGCGCTCAGAGGTAGCATCTACTGGCCACTGTGAAGGAACTGCCGTCAAGGTAGTGTCCTGAGTCTCAATACCGAGAGTCTGAGCAATTGCGTCAGTGACTGGCTGACCACCAGGTACGCATTTATTATACGGTTCGTCATCTAATACAATCGCAGCGGCATACGGCAAGCAACCATCTGGATGCTCACATAGTCCGCATTGCGTCTGTGGCAAACAAGCATCTACACGTGCAATTTTTGCCTGTATGTCAGCGGGCAAGGTATTAATGTGTAATGTGTCAAACAAAATAGGTAGATTGACTAAGCGTATATTGGCGCTACTTTGCATTTAATTAAGGACCTTAATACCAGTCGTAAGAGTTAGTATTAGTATAAATAGTGATAAAGTATGGAGAAAACGGTCTTTGTAAAACAGTGTCTATAAGAGCACGTGATCTATCAGCGTTTTACTGCTTATATTAGTGTGTTACTTACTTAAAAAATAAAGTTTAAAGTAACGCGCTTATAATAGCAGCAGCGATTTTAAAGAGATGAGATGGAAAACACAACACTATAACCTAATGCTTTATTCATAGATAAGCGCAGTTATAAATTGATATTTTGCTCTTTAGCCACCTGGTCGATCAAATCGCGAGCGATACTGCCCTTCGGTGGAATTCTGGGTAGATTTGAGAGATCAAAGAAGTCAGCATGTGCTAGCTCATCTTCTTGCAAGATAATATCGCCACTGGCATACGATGCACGAAAACCAAGCATTAAGTTAGATGGGAACGGCCATGGCTGACTGCTCACATAGTGGATATCTGACACGCTGATATTAACCTCTTCTGCGACTTCACGTACTACGGCATGTTCGAGACTCTCTCCAACTTCTACGAACCCTGCGATCAAACCATACATTGGTGGTAGATTTTGCTGTCCATGACGATGATGATGAGCCAACAAGATTTGCATCTCACCTGTTACTGGATTTGGCCGAGTAATAGCAGTGATGACGCATGGTTGTACGCGAGGATACTGACGCAATCGACATACTGGACAAACCATGGCGCGTTCGCCCTGGTTAGCATTTACGGTAGGGCTAGCACAGCGACTACAAAACTGTGTATCTGCTTGCCAACTCAATAGCTGTATCGCTTGGCTAATCTGATCTGACAAGGCGACTGGCAAGTGAGCCATTAGTTTTCGATAAGGAACAAAAGTGTTACCACTACTTTCAGCGATAATAGGCAAAGTCACATTATGAGCAACTGCATAATCATAAGTCATGGCGCGCGTCGCTTGAGCGGTAAAGCCATTAACAGTGTCATCTGCATGGTTGTTAATGTTATTACTATTATCTGATAGCCAATGACTGGGTGCTAAGCTCTCGTGCAACGCTACATGACCAACCTGATACGCTCGCTCGCTCAAATCATTACCATCGGGCGAGAATTGGACTTGCAAAGGCCGCCAACCATCTGGCATTTGACCGCATAAGATACTGTCATCACTTAGTACAAAAGCATGAGCCATATAAAATCCCAAACATTATAAAGTAAACCCGCATCGACGTAGATACAGACTTATTTGGAGTAAAGTATCATCAATTCTATATAAATCAGATACATTATCAGGATTATTGTGCCTACTAGCTGTAGGACTTTCACGCACCTAACTTGTATCTAAATTACTTTGAATTATCTTTATTTAAATGAGATGTCATGGTTAAGGTGTAATGACCATGACATGACAATGAGAAAAGTTAAGCAGCAAGTAGATGGCTTAAGCTTTGTTGGCCAACGTCAAGTGCTTGCTTACTAACAGGGCGGTTATTCTCAAAACCATCCAAATGATGATCGACCGCCATGATAACATCAGCGATGCATGCTAATGTACTGTCTTCGATACGTTGTCCGCTTTCGATACGTTGTTCGATGTAGTTAGCCAGTTGACTCAACATGCTGGCAGGTGTGGGCAGTTGTAGGAAACGTACCGCTCCTGCTACTTGGCGCATCATACTAGGGATATTCTGGATATTGAGCATGTCACGCTCAGGCTCCGCCAAATAATCATTGATGGCTTGCTCAGCACTAGCGATAGCAGTTCGGCTTTCTTGTATCAGTGTATCATTGGCCGTATTAAGCTGATGCAATGAGATATGCGGATTGTTCAGGGGTAGATAGATTGCCCCTGGTGTATGCATCTCTGCCATAGCAATAGTAGCGTTCTCTGCATGCATTAATGCCAGTAGCAAATGATCAAAATCCTCAGGGGAAGGCGTCTCCCAATGATCAACAGCTTCTGCTGCTGTACTCAGACTATCGGCGGCATTGGACAGACCTAACAGGCGTAATGCTGAACTCAGCTCAGTTAACTCTTCAATAATTTGTGCTGTCTGCATATCAATCGGGTTGATTGAATCGCCACGAGCATAACTGTCTACGTTTTCTTTAATAGCATTGATCTGATTTTGAATAATTGTATTTAATGTATCGGTAAGTTCGCGATTGGGACCGAATAAAAAGCGCTTCATTTGTTCAAGCTGAGCATCATCTACATGATTACTTGCATATTGTTCACGTAATTGCTGTGCTTGCTTGTTATCACGTTGACAGGCAAAGCTCACTAAATCTGCAAAACGGGTATCCATTACTGGTAAATAGCTTTGGAATTGCTGCTCTAAGTAGATGAGTGTGTGTTTTTGACTCAGGTTTAGTGGTAATACTGCTGCGATATCAGTCACGGCAGCAGACGCCGCTTGCCAAAATAGGCTATCAGTATTTGAAGCGATTAATGCACAAGCTGCACTCATAGCATCCAAATTTTGCTGATCGGCAGAATCAATGTTGCCATCTTGATTGAGTAGTGCAATGCCAAGCCCACTACGATACGCGTTGGTCAGCAGCTCTGTGTCTAGATTGAGTGTGCTTAATGGTTCGAAGTTCCCTTCAGGATTAGCAATGATGACACTACTGCGACCAAAAGCCGAAAAATAATCTGCTTCAATAGGAGCTTTTTGACTATGTGCATTAAGCTTGTTGATTACAGGTATGAGTAAAGTAGGCTCTACCGATTCAGTCAATAGTACAAACTCGACATAACGATCTAAGGTCATGATGGCTTCTGATAGATCCATGATCAAATCAGTATCGTTGTTATCACCATTATCATAAAGTTTCTGTAAACCATCGACAATGGCATCATTCAACGCTTCTGCACCGACCAAAGAGATTAGCTTAAAAATACAGGACAGCTGCTTTAGTACTTCGATAGAGTCTGACAATAAAGGTGCCTGACTACTATCATCATTGAACTCACCTAGATGGATTTCAGTATCTTTGAGAGTTGCTACAACCTCATCATGCAATAAATGGAGTGATGGTAGGTTAAAATCAGTAACACTAAGCGTTGGGGCGGTTAGCTTCATTTGTGCAGACTGGTCCATAAATATTTTTCCATAATGTACTGATGAGAATAGCAAAGGTATAAGCTCAATTTAAAAAATATTGGTCAATGATGTTTTAACGCTTTTTATAGTAATAATCAAGATTAAATTATACAAATGTCGGTTCAATAAAAATGCAAATGATAATTATGTACTAGCTTTTAGTGCAGGGTAATCTTCTGCCAAAGAGGCATACCAGCTTTGGTCAGCAGTTTCGTCCACTGCTGATGCTAGTAATAAATTCGCTAAATTGGCGAAATTTGCATGAGCGGTTTGTCCACCATCGGTATCTGTATCTTCTTCAATGGCGAGCGTGACCTGTCCACCAGTCATCGCCAGATATACTTCGGCTAAAATCTCTGAGTCAAGTAGTGCCCCGTGAAAAGTACGATCCTGCTTACCAACATCTAGGCGACGCACGAGAGCATCTAGTGTGTTTTTTTGCCCAGGATATTGCTGCTTAGCCATCGCTAATGAGTCAGTCACTTGCACTCGATTGGCAAAATCATTCAGACCAACTTTGGCAAACTCCATATTTAAGAAGTTCATATCAAAAGTAGCGTTATGAGCGATAATTTCAGCGCCATCCATAAAGTCATATAAAGACTGAGCAACTTGATCAAAGGTTGGTTTGTCAGTCAAAAATGCTTCAGAGATACCATGAATACGAATGACTTCATCATCCATACCACGCTGCGGATTGATATAAACATGCAGCTTTTCGCCAGTAAATTTACGCCCAACCAACTCCACGATGCCGACCTCGATGATACGGTCGCCTTTTAGTGCATCAAGCCCTGTGGTTTCTGTATCCATGATAAGCTGACGATCTGCTTCATGGCGGTGTATCGGCTCAGGCAATAGAGGCTTAAAATGTGGGTTAGCGCGGCTGGTATCCCCGTCGAACTTAGGTGCATCAGACTCTATACTTGGCAACATATCATTGTCGACAGTATCATCTAGGTGCGTTTGAACGTCTGGCATATCTTTGGTACTCGTCGGGTTGTATGTATTGTCTTGATGACTACTAGGTTCTACAGAAATCTCTTCGTACATTTGATGGTTATCAGTGGTGTTCTGATTATCTTCTACTAGCGGCTCAGTCTCTGAAAGATCTTCATCAAACTCATCTTCTATTGTATCTAAACCCAATGGGTCGAAACTTAGCCAATCATCGCTCGACGATTTTTGCAAAGCGTCAGTATCAATCCCAGTCACTATGTGGTCTTTTTTTTTAGCCGTGTCTGCTTCACTGATTGTAGTTGAATGCCCGCTGTTGGATGTGACACCTAGGTTTGCTAGTTCGTCTGCTTTTTCGTTACCAGTATGTCCAGCGTGTCCTTTAACCCAGTGCCAGCTAACATCACGCTGTTGACAGAGCTTATCCAATTGTTGCCATAGGTCTTTATTGGCGACTGGCTTTTTGCTGGCAGTTTTCCAGCCCTTTTTCTTCCAGCCTTCAATCCATTCAGTAATGCCTTTTTTGACATAGCTGGAGTCGGTCCAAATTTCAAGAGTTTGCTCATGTGGGCTATGGGTCAGAGCTTGTATTGCGCCCATGAGTTCCATACGATTATTAGTGGTTTCTTTGTCGCCACCGTATAAATCTTGCGTGCTACCATCACTAAATATGAGATGTGCTCCCCAGCCGCCAGCGCCAGGATTACCTTTGCAAGCACCATCAGTATAGGCCACAGTCGTATTTATTTTAGCAGCCAATGGATCAATTACGTTGTCTTTATGGGTGTTTGATATTGAATTACGGTTGTCTGACATAAAAGAGTATTGACCTGATAAGTAGTGAGCATAAGGTAGTACTAGAGCATCTCGTTCACGACATTCGAACGATGATGACGGCATTGCGAGTATAGCAAATCTATCATAAATATGGGCAGTCGTGACGCACAAAGTCATAAAACTACTTATGGTAACTTATAACATAATAGTAACGTCTTGGTTTTCTGTTAAAATAGCGAAGCTCGTGGAAATGCCTTGGTTTTTAGTGAAAGAGCTGCCTTTGCCACAAATATGCTCAAGGTATTTTTCATATCCGCTATTTGATGGTGTTTTGACAATAATACACTTAATAAACGTTTCTAATGCATGGTTGCAGGATAACCCTATTATGTCCTTACGCTCGAATTTATTTAACAAGAGACTGACGTATATAATGCTCAGTGTGACTGCTAGTAGCGCGATTTTTCTAAGCGCTTGTAATGATACTAGTCCTCAAGCAGACACCGAAGTTGCAGCAGACTTGTCTGTCTTTGAGGGTTGTTATACGGTGAGTCAAGATGAGCCTGCACAGATCAGGGTCAGCCAACAGGACGGCACTTGGGTGATGCAGATGAAAGAGCCAGTCACTGCTAAGCGTGTTTGGGATAGTCCAGAGCCGTTAGAAGTGATAGAGAATAGCGATATACCGCAGTTTTTCTCTATCGATCCAGACAATGTCGATGCGGTCATTGGACGTCCTGATCGAGTACTTGTTCTGGCTCATGTTAAACCGGCCTACGCCAATATTGACCCCCTCCTAGACAGTGAATATTTGTCTTATATTTACCGAGGTGCCAATACTATTTACCGTGTGGAATGTGATGAGGTGAATACCGATATTTTAGCCAATCCGCATGCTAACCTCATTATTGATAATGTTGATGACAGTATTTAAATAAGCATGGACTGTAAATATCATTATTGATCGCCGTTATTTTAGTAAACAGTATTTTGTTATAAATAGTCATACCATTAGAGTTAAGCGATATGAATTTTTTCAGTTACGTGGTACTAGGCGGGTTCTCTTATGCAGCTGGTTGGGCGGTAAGGACATATGTATTGGACAAACAGCTCAAGACTGAACAGCCTTATAACTTGAAACACCCCACGATTTTGGCATACTTGGGTGCATTTTTTATTATCATGTTGATCGTTTCGTGGCTGCTTGGTCGCTATGCGCTTGGTCATGCTGCGATTGATATGCCTTTCATTATTGTCAATAGCCTTGTTGCGACCTTCGTTTATTCGTTCGGACTGAATCCAGAAAAAGCTAATTATGAAGTGCCTGATTAAAAATTAAAGACAGATGAATCAGGAAAACGAAAAAGCCACGACCGAAAAGTTAATTCGCGGTCGTGGCTTTTTCGTTACTGCGACTTCTTAATCGCTTTTTTTTATCACCTAAAGCATTGGTATTTACGAAGCTTTCTTAAGGTCAGTACCAGCTTCATCACTGCTTTCCTCATCAGTACTCATCTTGTCGTCATGAGTTTTGTCAGTATCGTTCTTGCCTTCTAACTTATTCTTATTAGCTGATTGTTCTTGCTTCCACTCTTTGTATTTTTGCAGGTCTTTTCTGGCCTGCTTTAAACAAAATTTAAGGACGAGCGCATCATCGATATGGCCGATAAATGGAATAGAATCAGGAATGAGGTCGATCGGGTTTAGGACATAGAGTGCACCAATAGCGCCAGCTGAAATTGTTTTGAAAGGAATCTTACGGTAGTCACTTTTGTAGTAGTCTTTTACCAGACTCATAAACAGCATTAAATCATCACTAAACGGCTCAAGATAGCCGCTGTCCTCTAACTTCTCTTTAAGCTTGTCTTCTTTGCTTAGTAAGTATTCTAAATTAGAGTCAAGTGACTTGTTTTTATCAGTTTTTTTGTTAAACATAATTATTGCCCTTTATTTTTTGCGATGAATTCATATTTACAGTAACAAATTTGGTCGACCTATATTGTGTGTCTCAGTAGCGAAAAAGTAAATATCGGTAAAGATTAGGCAACCATCAACGCTGAAAAAGCGTCTACAATATGTTGCTACAAGTCTTAGGCAAATAAATCATAAAAATAAAAGCGATAAGGTAGCAGTAAGGTATGGGTATTAAGACTCAATCATGGGACGACGATAAAGATAATCACGCAACTAAAACAATATTTGGGCTAAACCGTCGACAGTTTTTACGTCGAATCGGCGTAAGTGCAGGTACTGCAGTGTTAGCGAGCCAAGGTGTTTCTCAAGCGTTTGCGGCCAGTCCTGTTGAGTCTGGTAATAGCTCGCAACTGACTAAGGATGATCTGCCAACTTCGTTGTTAGAGAGTCAATCGTCACAGGAATCACTGACGCAGTCAAGTTGTATCAAACCTACGATTGAGACACGACTTTTTGCCAGCTCTAATGTGGGTGGTAGTGAGGATCGCAATCAATTGGCATTAGATCGGGTGGCTTGTGCTGGGTTTAAAGTAGAAAATCCTACTATTACCCATCGTCAGTATTTACGCTTTGCGGGCACGGACTCACAACGTGCTAGTGATTTTCAAAACCTTGCTACTGGTGCGATAGCCGCGCCAAAGCTGCTACTAGGTGTGCGCGGTGGTTACGGTGCTATGCGAATATTGCCGATGGTAGACTGGGCGACGCTAGGACGGATTATGAAGGAGCGTGGAACGATACTCGCAGGCTTTAGTGATGTGACGGCTATCCAATGTGCGCTATTGGCAAAAGGGTCAATGAGCTCGCTTGCCGCGCCAATGCTCTATAGCGAGTTTGGCAAAACTGCACCTGATAAGGTCAGCTGTCAGCAATTCATTGAAGCATTAATCAATCCTAATCTAACTATCAGCATACAAGATGCTTCGCTAACCAGTCAGCAGCTACCTGCCATACTGACAAAGGGTGAGCCGAAACCATTAACTGGTACGATTTGGGGTGGCAACTTAAGTGTCGTATCAGCGCTGGCAGGTAGTGAGTATTTACCGCGTATCGATAGCGGTATTGTGTTTTTAGAAGATGTCGGCGAGCAGGCGTATCGTATTGAGCGCATGTTATACGACTTATATCTCGCAGGTGTCTTTAAAAACCAACAAGCGATTGTATTTGGGGCGTTGTCTGGTACGGGCGAGGATAGCTACGATAAACGTTACGATGCTGCCACAGTCATTCGCCAATTACATGAACTAACAGGACTGCCCATTTATAGTGGTATGCCTTTCGGCCATATTGGCAAAAAACACAGCTTTCCGCTAGGAGCGACTTGCCAACTGACCCCTAATGCAAATGGCGGCTACCAGTTATCATTTACCAATTACCCAACTATCAAGGCTGATGCTATCCAAGCAGCAAGGTTGTGGCAAACCGCTTAAACGCTCAGTACTAACTCTTAACTGCTATTCACTGTCATGATTAAATAGCCAACCGTGAGAACTTATCTTGATACTCTTTAGGCGTCAGCTCTGTCGCGCGTTTGAATAGACGCGTAAATGAAGAGATATCATCATAACCTACTTGATCGGCAAGCGATTTTATTGATACATCGCCCAGTTCAAGTAAGCGTTTGGCTTGTTCAATTCTGACAGCCTGAATATACTCAATCGGCCGCATTGCTACACAAGATTGGAAGCGCCTATTCAAAGTCCGCGGGGTAATATTTACCATGGCGGCTAGTCTGCTAACCTGCAAAGAATGTTGAAAGTTCTCTTCAATATATTCTTGTACTTGTTTGATTACGTGGTCTGAATGTGGTTTATGCAAAGTCACATTGGTGTAGCTATTTTGACTGCCTCGTTTGCTATCGATAATCTGGGTTTTTGCCACTTGGGTAGAAATCTCACGTCCGCAGTATCGCTCAATCAACAGTAACCCCAAATCATAAAAAGCACTACCGCCTGCCGCACAGAATATATTGCCTGATTGATTGGTGAACTCGCTTCTGGAATGGGTCACAAACTGATTTTCTTGTAAGTCCACCAATGGAAAGTCTGCCTTAAACTTATTGGCATAGCCCCAGTGAGTGGTGGCTATCTTATGATCTAACAATCCCGCCTTTGCCAAAAAAAATGCACCACTACAGTTACTTGCTATATCTGCCTTGGTATTCGCAAGCCGTACTAAGTGTAGCAATAGCTCACTGTTTTGCTTCAACACTTTATCAATAGAATCTCCAATGGTGGGTACAAGTAATAAATCGCACTCTGTTACGTCCCTGATATCGCAGTGGGCCTGCATGATTAGCCGATTGCTGCACCTAATATCACCACCACCCAAGCTTGCGATCTGTACATTAAATCGTGGTTCTACAGATTCATTTGAAAAGCGTTGCCAGCTGACTCCTGTGAATGAAAACAAGTCCAATGCGCCAGAGAGTACACTGCCGAGAACGCCATCGAAGCCAAGAATAATCATTTTAAAAGGTTTGAAATAGGGCATAAGTCACTCGTTTCCTTTACTGTACTTACCAAAACAGCCATTATTTGGTCAATTTTAGCCAATTACATACTCACTTAATGTCTTATTTGACCATAATTATGTCATAAATGACAATACGGACATGTATCAAATTAGACTAATATCAATTGATAACCACATTTAATCAGTTAACGAGAATACTATGGCCGCAGATACCCTCCTAAACGATTTTGAATTACTGTTCCAATTGTATGACGTGCTAGGTACAGAAACACTCACCGAGCATGCAAAATTTTCAGAGCATAGCCGCGAGACATTCGATGCTGTGCTGGAGACAGCAAATAAGATTGCCACTGATTTGTTTTTGCCACACAACCATATTGCAGATAAGAACGAGCCGCAGTTTGATGGTAAAAAAGTCTGCATGCTAAACGATGTAAAAGTCGCCTTTGATGCGTTCCGTGAGTCTGGTTTTATCGCAGGTCGTTACAGCTTCGAAGACGGTGGCATGCAATTGCCTGAAACGGTTATGACAGCCGTTGCAGGTTACTTTATGGCAGCCAACCCATCAACGACTGCCTATCCATTTTTGACCACAGCGGCCATTAACGTCATCTCACACTTTGCTAGTGACGAGATTAAAGCAGCGTTTATGCCGCGCATGCTAACAGGTGAGTTCACCGGTACTATGGCACTGACCGAGCCGCATGCTGGTTCATCACTTGCCGATATCAAAACCATCGCTGTAAAACAAGATGATGGCTCGTACCGTGTCAAAGGTAGCAAAATTTATATTTCAGCAGGTGACCATGAATTGTCTGACAATATCGTGCATCTAGTATTAGCCAAAGTGCCAGGTGGTCCAGGCGGTGTCAAAGGTATCTCTTTATTTGCCGTGCCTAAGTATCGCTTGAACGATGATTTGTCTGTTGGCGAGCGCAACGATGTACACCTGACTGGTCTGATTCATAAGCTTGGTTACAGAGGTGCGACTTCTACCGCATTGAGCTTTGGCGATGAGGGCGACTGTCATGGTTATTTAATCGGCGAAGAACATTTCGGTTTACGTTATATGTTCAAAATGATGAATGAAGCGCGTATTGCCGTTGGTTTCGGTGCTTCTATGATTGGCTATCGCGGCTATCAGTACTCACTAGATTATGCCAAAGACCGTACACAAGGTCGCATTGCGCCAAATAATAAGCCTGAAGATGATGCAACAGCTATTATTCAGCATGGTGATGTAAAGCGCATGCTATTGGCGCAAAAGGCCTACTCTGAAGGTGGTATCTCATTGTGCTTATACGGCTCCAACCTCATTGACCGTATCAATACTTGTGAAGACGAGACGCTAAAAAACGAGCTAACAGAATTATTAGATCTGCTAACGCCAGTGCTAAAAGCATGGCCATCTGAGTATGGCCCGAAAGCCAATGATTTAGGTATTCAAGTATTGGGCGGCGCAGGCTATACGCGTGAATATCAAGCTGAGCAGTTTTGGCGTGATAACCGTCTAAATCCTATTCATGAAGGTACAAATGGTGTGCAGGCGCTAGATTTGTCATTCCGTAAGTTATGGCAAAAAGGTGGTCTTGGTATTCAAATTCTAAAGCGTGAGATTACACAAGATTTAGAAAGCATCACTACACCTGAGAGCGCACAGCTTGCGGGTAAGCTGATGCCTTATATGGGTCAGTTGCATGAAGTACTTGTGCATTTAGGCAAAGTTTTGCAGACAGAAGAAGCACTGACCCTGACTGGTAACGCTCAAGCGCTGATGAACATTTTTGCCTCAATTGTATTGAGCTGGATTTGGATTCGCCAAGCCAGTAAAGCTGAGCAGCTATTAAGTACGACGCAAGATGTTGAGCAGCAGAATTTTTATAAAGGCAAGATACAAGCGGCCAAATACTTCATCGATTGGGAACTACCATTAGTTAAACGTGACATCGAAATTTTAACCAACACCAATTCAGTTTGCACTGATATGCAAGCGGATTGGTTCTAAAGACGACTCTAAAAGCAACTCTAAGGAAAGAGACATGACAGCAATAAATAAACAATGGCGATTAAAAGCAAGACCTGTTGGCGCGCCTAGTGCTGAGACTTGGGATTACACCGAGACAGAAGTTCCTACTATTACCGATGGTCAGCTACTGATTAAGGTTGAATACATCTCTATCGATCCAGCGATGCGTGGCTGGCTAAATGATGCCAAATCTTATATCGCACCAGTACAAATTGGTGAAGTTATGCGCGCCGGTACTGTGGGCGAAGTGATTGAAAGTAAACATGAGAAATTTGCCGTTGGAGATTATGTCGCAGGTCACGATGGCGTGCAGTCATATGCCGTCAGTGATGGTACTAATCTGCATAAAGTTGATCCAAGCTTAGCACCACTTTCTTACTACTTAGGCGTACTAGGTATGCCGGGTATGACAGGGTATTTTGGTCTTCTAAAAACAGGTCAGCCAAAAGCAGGCGAAACAGTAGTAGTGTCAGGAGCTGCTGGTGCCGTTGGTAGCTTGGTTGGTCAGATTGCCAAAATTAAAGGCTGCCGAGTCGTTGGTATCGCAGGCGGTGCTGAGAAATGCAAATTCTTAGTCGATGAGCTTGGGTTTGATGCGACAATTGATTACAAAAATGAAGATGTCAAAAAAGCACTGAAAAAAACCTGTCCAGACGGTGTTGATGTGTACTTTGATAATGTAGGCGGTGATATCTTAAATGATGTGCTTACTCAGATTAATCTACATGCGCGTATCGTTATTTGCGGGGCTATCAGTCAGTACAACAACACTACAGAAGTAAAAGGCCCATCGAACTATTTATCATTACTCGTAAACCGTGCTCGTATGGAAGGCATTGTTGTCTTTGATAATATCAAAGAATATCCAATCGCTATGAAAGAGATCGCTGGCTGGATTCAGTCAGGCGATATGAAAGTAAAAGACCATATCGTTGAAGGTATCGAGACGTTCCCTGATACTTTGATGATGCTCTTTAACGGTGAAAATTTCGGCAAACTAGTACTTAAGGTAGAGGGATAGATCATGACACTGAATACAAACGGAATTGCATCAGATGTGGCTGGCAAACGAATTTTGATCACGGGCGGTGCATCAGGCATCGGTGCAGCAAGTGCGCTATTGTTAGCCAGTCGCGGCGCTAAAGTTGTCATTGGTGATATGGCAGAAGAGATGGGAGAGGCGGTTGCCAAACAAGGTCAAGATGCTGGTAATAGTATTGCCTTCAAAAAAGTGGACGTGACTAGCGGTGATGAAGTACGCGCGTTATTTGACTTTGCAGTGGAGACGCTTGGAGGCCTAGATGTTGTGATAAACAATGCTGGTATCGATCACAAACCTTCGCCCATGCATGAGCTGAGCGAAGAGGAATTTGATCGCAATATCGCCGTGAATTTAAAAGGTGTCTGGCACTGTATGCGTGCAGCCGTAAAATGTATGCTACCCAATGGCGGTGGCCATGTGATCAATGTGGCATCTATTGCAGGCCTACGTTCAGCGCCGATGATCTCAGCTTATAGTGCGGCCAAACATGGGGTGATGGGTCTTACTAAGTCTGCTGCCCATGAGTATGCCCGCGCCAATATTCGCTTCAATGCGGTATGCCCAAGCTTTATTGATACACCAATGGTCCGTAATACCATGGCGACTATGGATGAGCGTACGCAGCAAGCAACAATTAAGGCCAGCCCGCTACGCCGATTAGGAAATGTTAATGAAATTTCTAATGCGATTGCGTGGCTTGCCAGCGATGAAAGTAGCTTCATGAATGGTCATGCCTTTACCTTAGATGGTGGTATGCTAGCGTAACCGCGATCGTTGAGTACTCATTGTTCAATTAGCCAGTGCGCGATAATCGCTGTTGTATCTAACAGCGATTATCCGTATTCAATGATTCAGCAGTGCTCAGAAACAAATGCTCAAAAATAGACAATTTATAAAAATATAAGGAATAATGATGAAAGATTTATTTGATTTAACTGGTAAGGTTGCTCTAGTAACGGGTGCCAGCCGTGGTATTGGTGAGTCTATTGCTCGTCTATTGGCATCTAGAGGCGCACATGTGATTGTCTCTAGCCGTAAAATTGATGCTTGCCAAGCAGTCGCTGATAGCATTAAAGCTGATGGTCATAAAGCCAGCGCTTTTTCTTGTCATGTAGGTGAGATGGAGCAAATTGATGCGATTTTTGAGCATATTAAAAGCGAGTTTGGTCAAATTGATATCCTAGTCAATAACGCTGCCGCCAATCCGTACTATGGTCATATCTTAGATACAGACTTAGCCGCTTTTGATAAAACAGTTGAAGTTAATATCCGTGGTTATTTCTTTATGTCGACGGCTGCTGGCAAAATGATGAAAAAGCAAGGTGGCGGTGTCATTTTAAATACTGCATCAGTCAATGGCTTAGTAGCCGGCGATAAGCAAGGCATCTACTCAATCACCAAAGCTGCAGTCATCAGCATGACTAAAGCCTTTGCCAAAGAATGCGGCCCACTCAATATTCGAGTAAATGCGCTATTACCGGGCCTAACGGATACCAAATTTGCTTCTGCATTGACGACCAATGACAAAGTCTTAAATATGGCACTGCATGCTATTCCGCTAGGGCGCGTTGCGAACCCTGATGAAATGGCTGGCACAGTGTTGTACTTAGTATCTGACGCTTCAAGTTATACCACAGGCGCGACTATCGTTGTCGATGGTGGTATGTTGGCTTAATTAGCCGATCAGAAAACTTGGAATATAAATTCAAGAAAAGTTAATTAAGAACCGCATGAAATTTATTTTCACGCGGTTTTTTTGATTTGATTCTGTGATGAAATGTTTAAATACTCTTGGTTTTTCACTAACAAATAAATTGCTAAGTTTAAATGAGCATCAGCTGTATAGTGAAATAATAGAGATGCTAAAAGTCACTTGGGCAATATAATGGAGTTACGCATGGATTCAGTTGTTAATCAAAAAATAAAAACGATTTCTCAAAATAAAACATGGTTGTTTGTACCAGCGACTCGTATTGATAGAGTAGCGAAAGCTTTTGCTAGTGAGGCAGACGCAGTTATTGTCGATTTAGAGGATGCCGTTGCGCTAGAAGATAAAGCATCGGCACGTGAAGCATTGCAGCAATATCATAACAGTGCTGACTATCAGCCAGTTTGGGTTCGCATCAATAAGGCAAGTAGCGAAGAATTTTTTAAAGACATAGTACTCTGTCAAACAATGCCTAATCTGGCTGGCGTGTTATTAGCCAAAGCTGAGCAAATATCCGATATAGAGAGCGTGCATCAGCTTACCAATTTACCCGTGATTGCCTTGATTGAGAGTGCTGTTGGATTGTATCAAATCGATAGTATGGCAAAAGCAGTCGGCTTGGCCGCCTTTAGTTATGGATTCTTAGATCTGTGCAATGACCTACACGTGCAAGTAGGAACACCTGCTGCAGATATCATCGCCAATCAGATTCGCTATCAGTTGATCCTGACATCAAAAGTGCATCAATTATCACCGCCCATCGATACCATTTACCCTGACTTCAATAATGAAGTAGGATTGAGCAATCGAGTGCAGCTATGGTCACAGATGGGCATGTCGGGGATGCTTTGTATTCACCCCAAGCAGGTGGCAATCGTGCAACAAGCATTACAACCGACAGATAAGGCACTGTTATTTGCTCAGCGTGTGGTTGAAGAATACGAGCGAAGCGGGCAGGCAGTTTTTAAGATAGATGAAGAGATGGTCGATGCGCCAGTGATTGAGCGTAGTCGTCAACTCTTGGCAAAGTAGCAGGTAAATCTGTAATGCTTTATCATGAACCATAGCCATTCATATTCGATAAAAGCACATTATGATTTTTATTAACAACAATATTAGACTCAATGATAATGAGGTAGAAATCAGCGCCATACGAGCGCAAGGGGCAGGTGGGCAGAATGTCAACAAAGTATCTTCTGCTATTCACCTGCGTTTTGATATTAATAACTCAAGTCTGAATGATGAGTACAAGCAGCGACTGCTAAATAGTAAAGCCAGCCGAATAACCAAGGAAGGTGTGCTGATTATCAAAGCGCAGCAGTTTCGAACGCAAGAGCGTAATAAAATAGATGCGCTTGAGCGCTTACAAAGCTTTATAACCAAAGCCACTTATATCAATAAAACCAGAAAGCCTACCAGGCCAGGTAGAAATGCCAAACGTAAACGAGTGGATAAAAAAACTCAGCGCGGCAAAACAAAGGCTTTGCGCGGTAAAGTGGACTTTTAGAGAATTTGCTATATTAGAGTTTGGTGTTGAGGAATTTTGTGGCAGCAAGTTTATAAAGTATCAGTGATAGTAGGTTAGGTTGTCGCAATTTTTAATTGTAAATCGGTATAGGCAATAGTTGGTTGCCTATACCGTTATTCTAGATTAACTATTTATTTAGAATGCACCATTAAGTCCAACGAATAAGCTGGTTGAATCGTCGTCATCACCTTGTGAATGTGTGACACCAGCATTGGCGTTCAATAGGCCAAAGCTTCTAGATAAGCCAAGTGTCATGGCAACATTATCATCATCAGTTTCGATGATAGGCGTTTCAAAGCTGATATTTGGTAGTGTATTCAAACGTGCGGTTACTGCTTCACGATTGTCACTTAGCTGCTTTTGGTAGTGAATATCACCAAATAAGTTTAGGTTCTCCGTTAAGGTATGATTGGCTTTGAGTCCAAGCTTGCCATATGTTGTAGAATATTTCTGCTCATCGAACTGCATGGCAACGCCAGACATTTCTTTTTCCTTGAGCCCATCAATTTTTATGCGGCTTGCTGTTGCACCAATATAAGGTGTGACGGCAATACTGCTCATTTGCATCGGATAGCCTGCCTGCAAGTTGGCATAATAGCGCTTACCATCAGCGTTTGATTTGAACTGCTGTCTGCTAGTGCCAAGCGTAACGGCGCGTGTGACATCAACTTCCATGTTGCCAAAGCCTGCCGCACCATTGATCTCTAAGCCACCAAATTTATTGCTATGATATACACCGAAACCGACCTCTCCTAAATCAATATCACTCAAACCTGTGCTGACGTCCGAGTTTTCAAAGTCCTTTTGGGTGATGTTGCCGTACAAGCCTGTCACTGCATTGGCTGAGTTAGGATGAGCAAAATCCACACCAAGCAATACTTGGGTATTATCATCACCATCAAACCCTGCAATTTCTTGATTAGCGACTTCACCGACGGCCCATAGTGTACGGGCAGGTTTTTGCTCACTGCTTTGAGTTTGATTGATGTGCGACTGTAAGCGCTCATTGGTTGCTAGTCCAGTTGTGGTCGCAATATGTGGTAAAACACCGATTAGGCTAGGCGCAGTAACGACAGCATTTGCATAGTCAGCAATCATTTGATGCGCTTTACCGGTTGGATGGATACCATCCGCAAAGAAGTAGGTTTCGTTAGCATCTGTTTCTACGAGAGTGTCACGACCACAAGTTAGGGAGCTATTGTTGTCACCGCAGGCTTCATCGGTCACATTAGTAAAGCCATACTGAGCAGGCGACGCGGTGATCTCTCTTGTCAAGCTAAACATATCTAGCGGTATGATATTTGCTCCAGTATTTTCGGCGGCACTGAGCATAAATTGATTGTAGAGACTGGCCGCACCAGTTGCAGATGCTTGGGCTGTTAATGCATCTATAAGGTTTTGACCTTCTAGATCAGGGTCTGGGGTAAATCTAGGGGTTAGACCAACATCAGGAATATTGGGTACTAAAATATATTTAGCACCGTTGTCCTTTAGTGTATTAATCGTTTCGGTCTGGCTAGCTACTGCCCCAAGTATGGTCGCTTGGGCATTAGTAGGATTTTCAGCCGCCGCAAGCAAGTCATTGGCACCTGCCCAAACGACATATAGGCCATTAGGGTCTACTTTGTTATTGGCAAGATAACTATCGACTTGGCTATTGGCAGAAGCTACTGGAATACCAAAAGCTGTGACATCTACACCTGCTCTTGCCCCGCCGATCGCATAGTTATTACCAGTTTGACTACCATCAAAAGTATTGGCGGTAGATGTTGTGCCCAGTTGCTCAGCGAATGAGGTCGCCCATGTATTGTCAGGATTGGTAGTGAACTGACCTGATTCTTCAAACCCTAGAGGTCCTTGGGTAAGGGGACTAAAATAGCCCCCATCGGTCAGGCTATCACCAAAAAAAGTAACGCTGTCATAGGTATTTGCGTGAGCAATAACAGCGATAGATAGGCTGATAGCAAGCATGCTTTTAGTAAAAATTTTGAGAGTGGTATGGCTAACTTTAGAACGAGAGGTATTACGAGGCATAGTGACTTCCTTGTCAACAATGTAATAGTTTATTAATCGAGTGTAACCACTTTTCAGAATGCTAGCAATCGTTTTGATTGCGAAATTGCAAGAATATGGCCTTATTTGAATAAGTCTTTAGAGCATTAAAAAATGCAGTAAATATTAAAAACTATATTATCTTACTAATATTATATTTTACGTACCTCTATACAGTGCTTTTATAAGTAGCTAGCTCTTATATGGTTATTGATTCAGCATAGACATCAGTATCGACGTTATATCGACTAAAGCTAAGGTTGTTTCTGTGGGCGTAATAATAGGGCAAGTCCAAGTGCTACAAAGGCGGCGATACCAGATGTCATATAACTGATACTAAAGTCCCCAGTGATTTCTGCGAGATAGCCTGCTACTACTGGTCCGAGAGCTTGTCCCCCTGAAAAGGCAAAAGTCAGCGCCGCGAGTGCGCTTGCTGCCGCCGCAGGCCCGAAGTAGTCTCCCGCTGAGGCAGACATAATAACAGGAACACTCCAAACCACTAAGCCAAACAGAATAATGGATGAATACAGTCCCAGACTCCAGTCAGTCAGCCCGACTAACAGATAAGCGATGGCAAGGAAAAAGAAGGCCAATGCAAGACCAAGGCGTCTGCCAATATGATCAGAAATCCAGCCAAACAATATACCTGAGAACATGCTAAGTAACCCAATCCACGCCCAAATGCCACCTGCAGTCGCTTCACTTAATTGATACGAGCTAACCATACTGGTGACGATAAAGGTCACGTAAACCATGTAAGTGGCACCATAGATGGCAAAAATAATCCCCAAATGTACGAGCAGCCTAACATTACTACGTTCTAACTTTTGATTGTTTTTAACAGGTAGTGTGGGTGTACGTCCAAAAGGGTCTTGGCTAACATCGTTTGGATGATTGCGAATCAACATAAAAGTAAGCCAAGCGACTGCAATGTTAATCACGGAAAAAATTAGCCAGCCTGTCTGCCAAGATAGTAGGCTAGAGATGGGTAATAGCCTGGGTACGACAAAGCCTGACAAAATGATACCAAATCCAGGCCCTGCCATGACTAACCCCAGAGCAAGCCCGCGGTGCGAAGGAAAAAACCAATGCGACATGACACTCATCATTGGTAAAACTACGCCGCCACTACCGATACCCGTCAAGACATAGAGTGCACAAAGCATAGGAAAGTTTGTAGTAAAAGCCATACCGAGCATAGAGATGGCAATCAAGACAAGGTTTATCGTCGCAGTATTGCGGGTACCAAGCCGAGGTAGAACTAATGGGCTAAGCATAACTGCAACGAGATATCCTATTAGGTTAGCGAATCCCAATAGACCACTTTGTGTGTAACTTAATCCTAAAGAAGATGACATGGACGGTAGTAACATGCCAAATGCGAATCGACCTAATCCAAGTCCACAGAACATGGCTACAGATCCTGTCGCAGCAACGATCCAAGCGTAATGTAATCTGCCTAGTTTAAGGGGTGCAGTGTTATCTGAATTTCCTTGATCTGGACTGTCTTGTTGGCTCATTCCATCAGGCATCATGAATCTCCAATAAGTTGAAAGCTCACAATGCACGTCGTAAATAAATTTAGATCGTAGGCAACAACTTCCTTGTTTTGAATATTATCCATTTTACACTCATCCTTTTGTGCTTAGTATTTATCAACTTTTCGCTAAGTACGTTTATATCCTAAGTATACTTATGTCCAATAAAATTAGTATAGCTGTACATGAACGTCCGTTCAATGAGTGTGTAGAAAATCCTTGAAATGATTTATAGGCTACATTTTTGTATGTATACATAAAGAAAATGTCAGCCCATTTAGATGGCTGGCATTCTGTTTGTTATTTCTTGACGGTTACTTACTGACTATTATTTTTTAGCGATTTTAAATATTGGCTTTAGTTAGCCAAGTCGCTTACTTAGCTCAGGAAAGCGCTTAATCATAAATAGCATTAATAGCAATGCCACCACTGCGATGGCAGCACCAGTGTATCCTACGCTAGATAGTGAGATGTGCGTCACGGCATAACCACCGAATAGTGCACCCGTACCGATTCCCAAGTTGATAATACCTGAGAACATCGACATCAGCATGTCTTGCGCATTGACATCGACCATGATGACTTTGGCTTGCATAGAGATAATCAGTAGCATAAGCGCTGCACCCCAAAGCAAAGCGATAAAGCTGAGCGCCCATACAGAAGTCACTGCTAGCAATAGCGCCAGCATAGAGACAAGCATCAATATGGTCGATATCAGCATCAATCTGGTATTGAATTTATCGCCCCAACGACTGAAAATCACACTACCTACAATTCCTGCTGCACCGAATAGTAACAGTACAAAAGTAGCAGCATTTTCGCTGATATTACCGACTTGGCGCATGAATGGTTCTATATAAGAATAAGCCGTATAGTGCGCTGTAAAGACCAATAAAATAAGCAGGTATAGACAGACTAATAAAGGGTTTTTAAGTAATTCTGGAATCTTTCTAAAAGACCCTTCAAACATACTCGGCAATGTCGGTAAAAGTCTCGCTTGTAGAATAAATACAATTAGAGCAATGACGCCAATACCGCCAAATGTCGCCCGCCAGCCAAACCATTGGCCGACCAAACGTCCCAGCGGTACACCTAGTACCATTGCTAACGATGTACCAGTCGCTAGTACGCTAAGTGCCATGGCTTTTTTGCCTTCAGGTGCGACACGTATCGCGATTGCGGCCGTGATCGACCAGAATATCGCATGCGATAAGGCAATCCCAACCCGACTAATGAGCAGTACGTTAAAGCTCCACGCAAATACAGACAGTACGTGACTGGCAATGAAGACGGCAAAAAGCCCCAAGAGCAAACGTTTGCGCTCAAACCGACTGGTCAGTAGCATTAGTGGTAATGACATCGCAGCGACAATCCAAGCATAGAGTGTCAACATCCAGCCAGTTTCTGCCGTCGTAATAGAGAAGTCTTGGGCAATGTCACTCAACAGTGCCACAGGAACAAATTCTGTGGTGTTCATAATAAAGGCACTAACGCCCATCAAAAATACTTGAAAATACTGAGTTCGGCGAGCGTTTGAGCTGGCCTCAAGGTTATGTGTCATAAAATCCAATACAGATGCAGATACTATGTGTGATAGGTCAAAGTGGGGCAGGCTTAATTAGAATACAAGGTTTACGGGGCAAGTTAGCAAGCCAACGTCGATCGTGAAAGATGTTTTTTGATAATGATTGTTAATTGGGTGTTTACCGAGGATACTTGAGCAATATGAAACTATCGCTAATCATACTCATTGCGCTGGGATACTTGTTAGCATATAAAATCAAATCAATTTAAAAGAAGGCGACACTAGTTGTCGCAAATAGTTTTAAACAGCTTTATTTTCATATGAGCTTATATTATAGTTATTAAGTCAGGCAAAATAACATGAAATAAAAATCAGTTAACCCTCGGGGCGCAACGCCTCATTTCTTAACTGAGTTGTCTTTAATACGCTATCTTAGCGAAGTCTTTTTATTAATGTTATTTACGTTTTATCCTAAACTTTTACGTCTGTACAAATCCAAAAAACCATATTTATTAATAAACAAAAAACTTAGCAAAACAAGCTCGTTGGTCTCGCAAAAATATGAGCGATGTAACAGTGAAAAACGGTGTCCAAAAAGCCTATTAGAATTAAAAACTACTGCCTTACCAAGTCGATTAATTTACCTAACTCTATAGATAATGACGTCATTTAAATAATGGCGAATAAACTCGGCTGGCTCGAAATCAGTAATTAGAATATAACAACAGCAAAAAACAGCGACAAACCAATCAAAATAATAAGGACATAACGATGACGATATTAACGTATCAGTTTGAACAAAAGCGTATAGATAACTTTAAGTGGTCGAGTGGCTCAAAGCTATCTGGTATAACGGCACTAGCAAATGATGAGAAAGGTCGAGTGCGAAAACAGCCATTATTTTACCTCGAAACGGTTTCTGTAGACAGTTATGAAGATGACATTTATTTTGTAAACAATACTGATGAGGCGCTCAGTTGGGTAGCGCCTTTTAAACCCTATCAAAATATAGAACAAGCAAGAGCGAAGTTGGGCGATGTTAGTGATGAAAACTTACGTAAAGTGACGCTCTATAGTGATGACATGGATAGCGTGTATCAGGATGTACTGCCTAAGCAGGGTGTGCGGATTGGTAGTACTCATATCATGTACGACAGTGATGCGATGATGCAGTGGTTCATACATGTGCCTTATAAGGGGCTAGATACTCATTATGCGATTTGGCAATTTAATGTAGTGGAAAAGGGCGAAATTCACGGAACTTATCCATTGCTATGGGATGATTTTAGTAAACCCTCGCATATGGTGAGTTGTGACTGTCTGTTTGAGCGAGCGGATATGCCGATAGAAGTTAGTGTTTATGAAGAGCGCTGTGCAATGCTTGAGAGGCTTATTGGTTTATTTGGTACTTCAAATGCCATATTCGTATTGGCGATTAATGATGTGCTTTATCGTTACGGCATTGGCTGGAGTGCGCCCTATAGTGAGTCGGACATACAAGCACAAGACATTGCGATGAAATTACAAGAGCAAAAGCCAAAAGATACAGAAGCAGTGAGAGCCATTGTCCAAACAGTTTATGATTTTTGGTTTAACGAAGGCTTTGCAAAAAATATCTCAATGCAGGCCTGTGAGGAGATTTTGAGCTTGTACCAAGCGCAGGTGGCTAGCCAAAAACCAGTTTAATTTATGAGTCAAATTATTGAGCATGAACCTAAATAATAATTAAAAAAGGAGAGCTTTATGATGTTTCCTATCGAAAACAACGACACGTTTTTATTGTTTTTTCATGGTCTCGATTCAAGCAATGAGACCAGTAAGTATACGTGTATCACGCGTGAGCCAAAATACTGTCAAACGGTCAACTATCGAGAGAATTTTGCAGAAATATTTGAGGTTTATGATGCATTGATTCGCGAGAAAATCTCACAGTATCCACGAGTAGTGTTAGCAGGGCATTCGCTTGGCGGCTGGTTTGCCAATCATTTTTCCCATAAATACAACCTGCGTGCACTGTTGATTGCGCCTTGTATTTATCCAAGTGAGGTGGTGGCTGACCGTATCCCTGACGTAGCTGATATGAAGCTTTCGTTCCCTACCTCTAACACTGAGATGGTACGAGTGATGGTGGAAGTCGATGATGAAAGCCTAGATGTAGCAGTTGCTAGACGAACCTTGGTAAATCTGCCTGAGAGTTGGGAAGTGGATTATTTTACAGGCGGTCATCATCGTATCGCTCGTAGTAGTGATATCTGGTATCACTTAACTCATCTGTGCGAAGATCCCATCGTTTGGATGGACGAGGCGACATATCATGGTGAGGACTGATAGCAATGGCAGTCAAAAAAATATCGCGACTGATGGATAAATAAACCGCTAAAAATAATCGATTGACATTAAAGACGATCGGTCATAATATCTATGAATGACAATTACTAAGCCAAAAGCCCGTCGAGGGCGTCCACCTAATGTTGAACGAGAGTTTACGGATACCCGTGAGGCTCTTTTAAGATCTGGGATGGAGATGCTGACAGAGCAGGGCTTTGCGACCACTGGGATTGATGCCATACTCAAACGCATCAATGTGCCTAAAGGCTCTTTCTACAATTACTTCAAAAACAAAGAAGCATTTGGACAAGAAGTATTGCGGCAGTACGCGTTGTATTTCGCTCGCAAGCTGGACCATTGTTTTTTAAACGAGCAAGTGTCTCCTATGCAGCGTATTAGTGACTTTGTTGAAGATGCTAAGTCAGGAATGATCAAGCATGAATTTCGACGTGGCTGCTTAGTAGGCAACTTAGGCCAAGAAATCGTCGTGTTACCTGAGAGTTTTCGTTGTGAGCTAGAAGGTATATTGCTTGATTGGCAGAAGCGTTTAGCGGTTTGTTTGCGCCTAGCAGTGCAACAAGGGCAGATACATTCTAATAGTGATTGTGATGAGCTTGCTGCTTTCTTTTGGATTGGATGGGAAGGTGCAGTTTTGCGTGCTAAGTTGGTGCAAGATGTCAATCCGTTAGATACTTTTTTCCGAGGTTTTGTAGCAGGAATACAGAAGTAATTTTTTATCTATATTTTTAGACGACCGGTCTAAATTATTTTTTACTCATTTATAAGACGATTGGTCTAAATAGGAGCGATTATGTTTAATACAATATTAATTGAAAAAAATGACGGTGCTTATCAGTCTAATCTGACTGAGATACAGGACACGCAATTGCCAGAAGGGGATGTTACAGTTCGTGTGGCATATAGCACGCTCAACTACAAAGATGGATTGGCCATCACGGGTCGTAGCCCTGTGGTACGCACATTTCCTATGGTTCCAGGGATTGATTTAGCAGGCACTGTCGAAACAAGCAGCCATCCTCGCTACAAAGCTGGCGACAAAGTATTGTTGAATGGCTGGAGCGTGGGTGAGAAATATTGGGGTGGACTGTCTCAAAAAGCACGGTTAAACGGTGACTGGCTGATCCCGCTTCCTGAGTCAATGACTGAACGTCAAGCAATGGCAATAGGCACCGCAGGATATACTGCGATGCTTTGTCTAATCGCATTAGAGCGTCAAGGACTCACACCAGAAAGTGGCGAAGTATTGGTGACTGGTGCTAATGGCGGCGTTGGTAGCTTTGCCATCGCGCTTTTGGCAAACCAAGGTTACTCTGTCACTGCGTCTACGGGTCGCTTAGAAGAAGCAGAATACTTAAAAAGCCTTGGTGCAACGAAGATCATTGACCGTAATGAGCTGAGTAGTCCAGGACGTGCGCTTGGTAAGGAGAGATGGGCCGCTGCAATTGATTCTGTTGGTAGTCACACGTTGGCCAACGTCTGTGCCAGTACGTGTGAGGATGGTTTAGTCGCTACCTGCGGACTGGCTCAAGGAATGGATTTCCCCGCTACTGTTGCTCCTTTTATTTTACGCGGTGTCAGTTTGCTTGGTATCAATAGCGTGACGCGACCTTACGATGAGCGCGTAGAAGCATGGCAGCGTTTGAGCACGAGTTTGGATATGACACAACTAGAGGCAATTACCAGAGAGATTGGCCTAAGCGAAGTCATTCCGACAGCAATTGAATTGTTGGATGGTAAGGTTCGTGGTCGAATAGTTGTTGATGTTAACCGTTAGTTTAGCAAGCATAACCTTTAATACTTCAACACTGATGTTTCTATGTTGAGCCTCGTGTTAGCACATGAATGAGTGGTGTATAGAAAAGTCCAGTATTGAGTGATCAATGTGAAAAAGAATTATTCACAAACGGTCACAAATATCAGTATTTATTTTCTATCGTCTGATGTGCTATCATCGTTGCACAATCTATCGTGGGTTTAACAGTTTTGTTATCGCCGACCATGACAATAGTCTCATGGCTGTGTGACAAACCTTGCAACTTCCAGCACGATATAAAACAACTCTGGTAAAGCGCATGAGCCTGTACTCCGACAAACTCATTTGTGCCTGATTTTTTGCCTATTTGGGCGTATATCATACTTTTTCGTCGGAGTTACAGGAGTCTAAGGTGTTCAATATCATGAGCCACATTGCTAATCCATCTAAATATACCCGTCGTTATCATCCACGTCATTCTCTAGCGCAACATATTATTAATCAAATAGAGTCGCTTGAGCTGCGCCCGCAAGATATCGTCAAGCAAATGGACTATCCTCTTAAACATACTATACCTGCCTACGACCGCCTGCGCCATGTATTGTCTAATAGGTATTTAGGGCTTGATGGTAGCTACATGGATAAATACTTTACTGCTGATGAATTTTTAGCGAAGCTGTTTGCCGTACTCGAAATACCGTATCAGCCATTCGCAGAAGATATTGCGCAGATTAAATATGACTTGGCAAATTGCTCTCATACGCTACCTAAGTATAGCTTACGAGCGGAAGTGGATTTTACATTTACGAGTGCCGATAATTGGATGTCTCGCGGTGCAGCTTCACGTTTTGCGCAAGTGCACCTGCCTAGCGGTTTTGCCAAACTAGACGATGCTGCACGTGAGTCAGTGATTCAAGACAGTATCTGCGAGCACTATCAGCAGTATGAGTATAGTTTGCCATACGACGGTATTATAAAGAGCTATCAACTGACTATCGAAAAAAACAACCATGTGGTCGACCATACAGAGTATGGATTACCAAAATCTAGCAGTATCTAATTTTTTTGAGTGTAAGTAGCATGGGCTGTTAATTACATTGATTGAATAATCACATTTACTGAAAAATAAGTATAAAAAGGCCTCACTTTATTGTGGGGCTTTTTGATGAATGGTATGCGTTTAACCCAAGTCGACTGATAAACCCTATAAACACATCAAAAAGCATGCGTAAGGAGAGAGTGTCATTGAGCACCCCGCGACTTTTTCATCTTTTAGCACCGCTAAAAACGCATCAATTAGTTTTGTATTCTCATAGGTTGCGATATTACATATATGCGAGGCTAAGACTGAAGACAGCACCGTCACCGCATCTGGATATGAGTTTACAAATTTTCTCTCCAATAGATAAGATGTTACTCGTTGGAATTATTATGGGAGAGCAAACCGATGATACAACTTAGTCTGTGTTATCCAGACTACTTGTCTAAAACTGATTGATTAAACTTGTATATTTATAACTGTCTATCTAAAATTACCCCAATAAGAGACAATATGCTTATCAAGGCTAAAGTCTGTTGGTGCTAAGAATTGATACTGAAAAATAGCAGCGTGCTCAAAGGCTCTTAGACTGAGCAATGCAGATATTTAATAAATTTAACTTAAGTAAAAAGGCAGTCCTGAATGACCAAACATAACCCGTATAATTTTTTACCCTTGCAGCCGACAGGTAGAAACGAGACTGATACTGCTAATACCTACGCTCCTGAGGATATGATTAAAATATACGAGCAGCAGTTTCTCATTCAAGTGCCGGAAGAAGAGCTGACAGAGTTTTTGCCAGCGCTAAAAGCGTTCTATGATATCGACAACCATACCTTAGATGTTAGTGCCATTATTTTTGATGCAATTGCAGACTCTGCCATCATTTATAATCATAAAATCAAAGTCGGCGATTATCAGATATTAGGTAAGTTGATAGAAGAGGCAATTGAATATGATGAAGACAACAAAAATGATGAAAGCGTTGAAAATGAAGAGATTCAAGCCTATACATTAGAGTGCCAGCGTACCTTTTTCATCAATGATATAGAGATACCTTATCATTTCAATCTGTTTATTTATGGTGATGGTTATTCTACTCTGACCAAACAAGATACTGTACTAGAAAGAATGTATTGGTTTGTCAGAGGTAGATTCGAAGAAGAACTATTAGATGATTCTGAGGATAACGACAGCTTAGCGTCTATTAATGCGAAACTAGCCAGTTTGGGCATTCGTGAAATGGATCTGACGACTGTAGATGAGGTAATCAGCTATGTAGAAAACAGCATCATTGATGATCCGATGGTGGACGCGCTGAATCAACTACTAGATGATGCTGAGTAAGGTGAAAGATAAATAGTAGAGTAATCAACCAGTAAAAACACAGATTTAAAAAAATAGAAAAAGCTTCACTGCTCTTATTATGAATAGTGAGGCTTTTTAAATTCCTAACCCTATCAATAAGTTTTTTCGACACCATTCAAAATTACATGACTCTGTATACATTTCTAGCTTTCTGCCCATCTCTTCTCAAAGGGTTGCTCAATTTCCTATATAATATGAGCTATTTGATTATTACTGATCCATTCAATTTAGCTTTTTTTAGTAAAAATGCTTCTTATAAGGTAAAACGGTGCTTTATGTTCAACGCTTCCTCGACTCGTTTAAATAAATATATCAGCGAAAGTGGTATCTGCTCCAGACGTGATGCTGACCGCTTTGTCGAACAAGGTAACGTGTACATTAATGGCAAACGTGCTTCGGTGGGTGATCAAGTAGTTGCTGGAGACGCGGTGAAAGTCAACGGGCAGCTTATTGAGCCACGAGAGCCTGATGATTTTATTTTTATTGCATTGAATAAGCCAGTGGGCATCGTGAGCACCACGGAAAGCTCAGAGAAAAATAACATTGTTGATTTTGTGAGACACAGTCTACGTATCTTTCCGATTGGTCGTTTGGATAAAGATTCGCAAGGTTTGATTTTTTTGACTAACAATGGCGATTTGGTCAACAAGGTACTACGTGCTGGTAATAATCACGAGAAAGAGTATCTAGTAACCGTAAATAAGCCGTTAACGGATAGTGTTATCGAAGGTTTAGCGGGCGGTGTGCCTATGCTTGGCAAGATGACAAAAAAATGCCCAGTGACTAGGGTGGCGCCAACCGTATTTAATATCACGCTCGTTCAAGGGTTGAATCGCCAAATTCGCCGTATGTGTGAGCACTTTGGTTACGAAGTCGTTAAGCTTGAACGTACGCGGATTATGAATGTAAGTCTCAAAGGTCTTCCTGTTGGTGATTGGCGTGATTTAACCCCAAAAGAGTTATCTGTTTTACTTAAATCGGTAGAAGACTCTTCTTCGCAAGATAATCACTCAAACAAGAAATCTCGCAATGCGTCGCGAAAAAAACCTCGTACGGATGACTCGTCAAAGTCAAAAACACCCAAAAAATCAGCGGGTGCAGCAAAGGGGCGCAACAAATACGGCAAGGAGGATGCTAGAAAACCAGCAGGCTCTAAAGGCAGAGATGGGCGTCCTACTGGACGTGGCAAAAAGTCAGGAGGCAATGGTAAGTCAGGAGGAAATGGCAAACCTAATACAAATGGCAAGCGTCCTTCAAAAGGTCGAGGTTCTTCACGATAAGCGTTTTCAGTGCGTGACTGCTTTATTTATTGCCAAAATGGCAGTAAGCTAAATAACTTTAGTCTTAATGAGATAACATTATGTTTAAAATAAAAGTAGAGCGTATTGTCAAAAAACCGATTGATGAAGTATTTGAAGCACTAAGTGATCATGCCAGTTATGGCTCGTTTAAAGCGGTGGGAGTGGCTAAGTTAGTAGCTGAAGGTAACGAGGAGCGCAATGGCGTTGGGGCTTTACGTAGCATTCAAACGGGACCCGTTAAGTTCTGGGAGCGAATTACAGCGTTTGAACGTCCTACTCATCTACAATACCAAATCGAAAAATCTAAACCGATAAAAATGCAACATGATAAAGGCGTTATTGATTTAAAAGACTTGGGTGACGGTACCACACACGTGACTTGGGTATCTGAGGGTCGATTGATTGTACCGTTGCCATTAATTGGTCGGCTGTTTGACCGTAAAATGCAAAAACAAGGAACTATAGGGTTTAGTAGCATACTCAAGTCTATCGAAAGCCGCTAATCTCGCGGCTTATTTTATTTGAGCTAACTTTGTCAGTCTCAATCCGTTTTGTTCTTAGCAGCTTCAATTTCGTTAAAACGTGCTAACTGCTCTGGCGTGGCTTTTTGTTGGTACTTCTCTTTCCACTCAGCATAAGGCATGCCATAAACAAGCTCGCGCGCATCCTCGTAGTCGATGTCAATACCACGCTCTTCACCAGCCGCTTTATACCATTTAGATAAACAGTTACGACAAAAATCGGCAAGGTTCATCAGCTCGATATTTTGTACATCTTTGCGCTCGTCTAAATGAGCTAGCAAACGACGAAATGCCGCGGCTTCTAATTCGATGTTTGATTCTAATTTTGCCATAAGATCTTCCCTAACGGTCGTTGAGTTATTCTAAAGCTGAAATGATACTAACGATATAAATATTGCGCAACCTATGTCGTTCTATATTAAAAAAACGTACAGGAAGGTTTGGCAAACTCGTCATATTGGCAATTATTAGAAGCCTCTAAGTTAAGGTGAGTTATTGCATCTGACAAAGTGCCTTGGTAACTTCTAAGAAATTTTCTATATCCTGTAGATTATGACAATGGATTGGCGATACACGAATTGAGCCGTTTAAACCAAAGGATTCCAACATTCTTGATGAGTATGGGCTTGATAATAAACGTTCGAAAGTTACGACCCCATTTTTCTCATAATGTTCTACTGCTTCTTTATACTCTAAATTGTCAAAACCAATTGCCATAATAAAGTCTTTTTTAGTCAAATCTTTGCAATCTAAATATACATCTACGCCATCTATATGTCTCAACCCTTGTACATTTTCAGTGCCTTCTAACATTGCGTGCATCAAAGCTCTTTCATGCAATTTGATACGGGTCATACCTTCTACAAAGAGCTCTCTTCTTTTTATTGATGTAATGAACTGCTCTCCTAACCAACACACATAATTGACTACTTCAGTTAGCGCAGCAAAATGTGCTGGGGCAGGGCTACCAAGTTGCCAATAATCGTGAGGTTTTGCAATTAATTTATTGTGTGGTAATTTCGCTAATCGTTCTGATACATAACCAACGCCAAAACCACGTGGACCAAAAAACTTATAAGGTGCAAAGTTAATACCGTCAACGGGTACTTTGCTCACATCGATAATCCCATGTGGTGCGTGTTGTACTGCATCGGCCACAATATACAGATCGGGCTTTATTTTTCGTGCTTCAGCCACTATTTTGGCTTCATCTAACAAGGCACCAGATACATTTGAGGCATACATAAAGCTTAGTAGACAGGTATCTTGGTCAATCAACTTAATCACTTCTTCAACATCGACGCCACCCGTCACAGGGTTGGTCTTAGCCACTCTCAACTCTTTACCTGTTGCAGCAGCATAAGAAACCATTGCATCATAAGCTGAAGGGTGCTCTAACATCGTTGTCACCACATTACTGCCAGGTATATTCTCCATTACTGTTCTGACCATATCAAACATAACCATTGAAGCAGTCAGTGATGTGACGATACTACCAGTATCAACATTCAAAATAGTCTCTATAGAACGATACCCTTCTTCTTGTATATCCATTAACCATTTTGCAGTGGTATTACCATGCTCTGGACAGTCTGGTAGTTCGTCCAATTTTTTAAAGACATTACTGGCAGCTTTCAATCTAAAGGAGCCACCTGAGTTATCAAAAAAAAGCCTTTTTGTTTTATTAATAGGGTCAATATCAACATGATAAAACTTATCTTTGACCTCTTTACTCAATAGCTCACTAAAAAATTGTCCTTGCTCTACGTTTTCTCTCATCATTTTATCCTGAGTCTTTCTAAAGTTTAAAAGTGCGCAAGCAAAGCCGACAATAAGATCACAACACTATATTCCCGGCTTTGTTTAATATCTTTGGCTTTATTGTTTAATGTAAAAGAATTATGCTTTGGCTAATTTTACTTCTTGGTTTAACTCAGTTTTATCTTCAAATAGGTTTTCTATTCTAGCGATACAAAGTGTGGAAACCATGTCGCCTGTGACATTGAGTGTGGTATGTCCCATATCAATAATTCTATAAATTGCTGCAATTAAGCCGATAATGTCAGCAGGTAGTCCAATCGAATCCAGCAAAATTACCATCATCACAATGCCACCACCTGGGATACCTGGTGAGCCAACCGCTATTAGCGTTGCCATAAGGATGGTCATGAATTGTTCAAAAAGTGTCATCTCAATGCCGTATATCTGCGCAACAAACATAGTTCCAACGGCGAAATAAACGGCCGCGCCATTCATATTAATGGTTGCACCCAAAGGAAGAGAAAAACCTGCTAGCTCTTTTTTCACACCAAATTTCTCTTCTGCTACTTTCATCGTGACTGGCAGAGAGCCTGAACTGCTTGTGGTACTTGCCGTGATAGCCCAAACGGCAGGAATGTGTTTGAAAAACTCTTTTAGACTTACCTTAGCTACAAATTTCAGTAGGAATATATATAACAATAGAACAACGCAGATCATCCCTACATAGTCAGCTAGAATAAATTTAGCCAACGGTCCAAATATCTCCAAACCATACTCACCAACTGAAGCTGCGATTAGTGCTGCAACACCATAAGGAGAGAACGCCATAACAATGCCGGTAACCTTCAGCATGATTTCCGTTCCGCTATCAACAACCTTCTTAAATGGCTCGCTTTGTTTGCCTAACAATGTCATTCCAATGCCAAAAAAGGAGGAGAAGATAATAATTTGCATCAAATTACCCTCAGCGAGTGCCTGCAGAGGGTTAGTCGGTACCATGCTTAGAAGGGTTTCAGAGACACTAGCCATCTCTTTTACTGCCACTGGATCTGTTGAGATGAGATTCATCTCGAAACCTTGTCCAGGCATTAATAAATTTGCAACAGCAAGCCCAATGACACCTGATAACAGCGTTGTTAAGACATAAAATAATAATGTTTTACTACCCACACGCTTTAGCTTCTGTATATCTCCCATATTGGAGATTCCGCTCGCTATCGAGAAAGCGACGAGTGGTACAACGATCATCTTGATTAGGTTTAAGAACAAGTCTCCAATAGGTTTTGCGATCAATGCTTGTTCTTTAAAGAAGATGCCTGCTGCTATACCTAAGGCAAATCCGATAAAAACTTTGGTACTTAGTTGCATCTTTTTCCTGCTCATAATTACACTTCCTATGTGTCGTTTTCCATTGTGAAGCTTTGACCTGCAAAACCTTTTAGTGTTTTAGGGATAAAATTGCGACTGTTGGTGCAAAATTTAGCCACTACTAAATCTAACATTACAATTATTATTATAATAATGAATTATATTGGGCTAATATATTTAACTAATTAATATTTAAATACTCAGGTAAGGCAATGAAGATTGAGCAAATAGAAACTTTTTTGATGATTATAGAGACAAAAAATTTATCTGTAGCGAGTAATAATCTATTCATTTCTCAATCAGCAGTGAGTCATCGCTTGCGTTCTTTGGAGGAGTGTCTTGACTGTGAGTTATTCATACGTGGACGTGGTGAAAAGCTAGTTACCTTGACGCAAAAAGGAGAGGAGTTCGTTGAAATAGCCAGACGTTGGAAAGCATTATGGAATGAAACTAAACAATGGGCATTACAAAAATCTAAAATGAGTTTAAATGTTGCTAGTATTGATAGTTTAAATACATGCGTTTTTTCAAAATTATATAAGGAGTTGATTGATAGCAATAGTAAAGATGCCAGCAATCATTCAATTATTTTGAATGTGAGCTCTCACTGGAGTAGAACCATTTACGACTTAATTGAAAGTCATGATATTGACATCGGCTTCACTCTTAGTCCTTTGAAATACCCGAATGCAGTAGCTAAGCCTTTATTCAAATCCAGAGGCGTTGTTATTTCTTCAACATCGTCGAAATACGCTGAATCAGTTCATCCGCATGATTTAAATATTGCAAATGAAATTCTATTTTCCAATATTCCTGAATATCACGTATGGCATAATTTTTGGTGGGAAAACAATCAAAACGAATATTCTAGCGTTGATACGGTGTCATTATTATTTACTGTTTTTGATCTTGAAGAAAAATGGGCTATCGTTCCTGTTTGGATTGCACGTGTATTTGAAAGAATACATCCTGTTAAAATATCTGAGCTTAGTGTCGTTGCACCCGAATATACTTGTTATCAAGTGACGAATCGCTATCCTAAGTCCAGTAGGTTGAAAGCCATTGAAAGGTTTACAACAGCTCTAGCAGATTATATGAAGAAAGATGCTTTTATTGATAGTGTGCAGTGATAGAAGAAGTTCAACGGTAAAAAATTATCAGCCCATGCAAAACCTTGAATGTATTTCTTTCAAACACAACTTATTAGCACACTAAACTCAAACTGTATTTAGGTGAAGCTATTGGAGTTTCATATTTATTGTATTCTCTGGCATAGCCAAAGTATGATCAATGATATATTAGAGGCTTTAGGGCAGGGCACGGTTTGGGCACCGCATCGAAAATGGGCTTTTTGACTGAGTGGCTAGACTTAACTGAATTAGAAAAAATATTTCGAAATACCTGCTACAGACCTTGAAAAATGGACAAAAAAAAGCCTCACTGTTAAGTGAGGCTTTTTAAGTATTTGGAGCGGGAAAAGAGATTCGAACTCTCGACCCTAACGCCTGCTCACATGCTTCAGCTAAATAAGGGTCAACCGTATCCTGTTTCAGTAGCCACTTTAGATATCCAGCTCCATCTGAATGAGTGGCTAAATCTGCAATAGCCTCACCCTTATGTTTACCAAAACTCAGATGCGTAGGTACACGAGCCATTTGACTAAAATCATATAAGCTCTCTACATTATTTATATCATGATCTTGACTATTCGCTAAATCAATCAAACTACCAAGTACCAGCTGAGTGAAGTAAATATTAGCAATAGTAGCATGCGCATTCTTTGCTTGAGCGCGGGCTATATCTCGATGAAAGTGATAGAGGAGGGATACTAGCTTGTGGCTCTCAAGCGTAGGAAGAAGTTAGCCATAGCATTAGTACATATCAACTTAGGTGTATGAGATACGCCTGCATTTTTGAGAACTGCCATATCAAAACCAATATTGTGACCAATCAAGTATTCAACATTGTTAGATAGTCTAAAATCAGTATGAGGCGCCTCATCTGCTACATCCCCATCACATATATGTGATATTGCCATAGACTCCAAGCTGATTTCTTTTAAAGGGTTGAAATGCTTGGGTCTTGTAGTACATCTACCTTGCCGTTATTAACTTCACAAATGACGCTTTATCCTTTCAGAATACCCATTCTCTAATAATACGGATGCAGTTCAATATAACTTATATAAAGTATTAGTTGTCTATAATTATATTATCTTGATTGTTAATAAAGACCTGTCAGGCTAATCTATATGCAAGTGATAGCAACATTATTTTGATTTATATGAGGGTAAGAATAGGTTATGAAAGCTATGCAAGATATCAGGTTGGGTTCAGATATTGGTGGTACATTCACTGATATTGCACTAGAAGTCCATGGTAAGTTATATTCCACTAAAATACTTACTAACTACTCAGCACCAGAGCAAGCTATTCTTGATGGTATGGAGATTGTTACGAAGGAAGCGGGTATCAGTCCTTCAGATATTAATATCATTATTCATGGTACCACACTTGCAACTAATGCTTTGATTGAGCGTCGAGGTGCAAAAACGGCATTGGTTACTACCGAAGGTTTCCGTGACGTTATCGAAATGCGAACTGAAAATCGTTTTGCGCAGTACGACCTAAACATGGTATTACCAACGCCACTCATACCTCGTGAAAACCGTTTTAGTGTGGCAGGTCGGATGGATGCGCATGGCAATGAGCTCTTAGCTCTTGACGAATCTGCACTAGTAGCTATCGCTGACGAAATTGCAACTGGTAATTTTGGCGCAGTTGCGATTGGCTTTATTCATTCTTACATGAATGATACCCATGAGCAGCGCGCTCGAGAAATTTTATCAGATAAGCTTGACATTCCTATCTCTATTTCTGCTGAAGTATCGCCACAGATGCGCGAATTTGAGCGTTTTAATACAGTTTGTGCAAACGCTTATGTACGTCCGCAAATGGAAGATTATTTATCGCGCTTACAAGTCCGTTTAAAAGAAATGGAGGCCCACTGTCCTGTATTTATGATTCACTCAGGTGGGGGCCTTATATCTGTTGAAACAGCATCTGAGTTTCCAGTACGTTTGATTGAGTCAGGCCCTGCTGGCGGTGCTATCTTCGCCGCTGACATTGCTCGCCGATTTAGCCTAAATCAAGCAGTATCTTATGATATGGGTGGTACGACTGCTAAGGTATGTTTGATAGAAGACTATGTGCCAAAAACAGCACGTAGCTTTGAAGTTGCCCGTACTTACCGCTTCTGTAAAGGCTCAGGTATGCCTATCTCAATTCCTGTTATTGAGATGATCGAAATTGGTGCTGGTGGTGGTTCTATTGCTTGGGTTGACGCTATGAACCGCATCCAAGTAGGTCCAGAATCAGCAGCTTCCGAGCCAGGTCCAGCATGTTATCAACAGGGCGGTGAGCATCCTGCTATTACTGACGCTGACCTGGTACTAGGAAAGCTTGATCCAGACAATTTTGCGGGCGGTAAGATTAAACTAGCTATTGAAAATTCAAAAACGGCTATCTCTAAAGACGTAGGAGACAAGATAGGACTAGATGCACAATCAGCTGCCTTTGGTATCTGTGAAGTGGTTGATGAGAATATGGCAAATGCTGCCCGTGTTCACGCAGTTGAGAACGGTAAAAACATCTCTGAAAATATTATGATTGCTTTCGGTGGGGCAGCGCCTCTACATGCGGCTCGTCTATGTGAAAAGCTTGGTATTGACCAGTGTTTGATACCAAGTGGTGCAGGTGTTGGTTCTGCTATTGGCTTCTTGAAAGCACCTTTTGGTTATGAAGCTGTAGCATCACATTTCGCAGTATTATCAAGCTTTGACCCAGAAGCATTAAATAGCATGCTAGATGGGTTGAAGAATACTTCTGAAAGCTTTGTACGTGTAGGTACAGACGGTGAAATAGAGCGTGAAGTTACAGCTTATATGCGTTATGAAGGACAAGGCTGGGAGATACCAGTAACACTGCCAGATCGTCATTTTACACAATTAGATAAAAAGATGATTATTGATACATTTCGTCAGCGATATGCTCAATTCTTCGGTCGTCCCATCGAAGGACCTGAGATTGAGTTTGTCACTTGGTCAGTAAAAGTTCAGGAGGTTAAGCCTAAAGGGGAAAAATTAGCTATCGTTACTGATGGTAAGCCAGTCAAAATACTCGAAACACGTTCCGTTTTTGACCCAGCATCTGGTGAGGAGTTAGAAACCGCTATTATTCCTCGGCATACACTTTCAGTTGGCGACCAAGTTGTTGGCCCTGCAGTAATCGTAGAAGATGAAACATCAACAATTGTGACCTCATTGTTTGATGCAGTTATTCAAATTGATGGTACGATTTTGATCAATAGAAAGGAGCGTAAATAATGAGTAATGATAGCAATATTGAAGAGATTCGCATGCAAGTGATGTGGAACCGTCTATTATCAGTGGTAGAAGAACAAGCATTGACCTTGCTACGTACGGCATTCTCCACCTCGGTACGTGAAGCAGGTGATTTGTCAGCAGGTGTCTATGACGCTGAAGGGAGAATGCTAGCGCAGGCGGTAACTGGCACACCAGGTCATGTTAATACCATGGCAATCGCAGTTACCCATTTTATCAACGAGCTCCCTCGCGAAGAAATGTCTGAAGGGGACACTTATGTCACGAATGATCCATGGAAAGGTACAGGCCACTTACACGATATAACTGTAGTATCACCATCATTTAAAAATGGCGAATTGATTGGCTTTTTCGCTTGTACAGCTCATGTTGTCGATATTGGCGGCTTAGGTTTTGGTGCAGAAGGTAAATCTGTATATGAAGAAGGTTTACAGATTCCTATTATGAAGTTCGCCGAACGTGGTGAAGTAAATAAAGACTTGATCAAAATAATCCGTACCAACGTACGTGAACCAGACCTAGTTATTGGCGACTTCTACTCACTAGCAGCATGTAACGATGTTGGGCATAATCGTTTAATAGGTATGTTAAACGAAGTCGGTTTAGATGATTTAGAAAAACTGGGTGATTTCATCCTATCACGTACTCACGCTGCAATGGTTGAGTGTTTTTCCAGCTTACCGAAGGGGACTTGGGGCAATGAAATGATGACTGACGGCTTTGATGAAGCAATCAAAGTCGCTGCAAGTGTGACTATTGCAGAGGAAAATATACATGTTGACTTTGCAGGTTCGTCACCAATGAGTCGGTGGGGTATTAACGTACCACTTATCTATAGTAATGCTTATGCCTGCTATGCGATTAAATGTATCGTTGCTCCAGATATCCCAAATAATGCTGCGTCATTGGCTATGTTCACTGTATCATCGCCAACCAATATTTTGAATGCTGAGCGCCCAGCTTCAGTTTCATTACGTCATGTACTAGGACATATGGTACCTGACTTGGTATTGGGTGCATTGGACAAAGCGATTCCTGGTCAAGTACCTGCAGAAAGTGCAGCAGCATTATGGAACCTACATGTCTCAGCGAAACCTATTGAAGGCAAAAAAGGGCGTCTAGCTGAGGTATTAATGTTCAATTCAGGCGGTATGGGTGCACGTCCAGCAATAGATGGTTTGTCTGCAACTGCATTTCCATCAGGTGTACATACAATGCCCGTAGAAGCAACAGAACACGCTGGTCCTATTGTAGTGTGGCGTAAAGAGCTGCGTCCAGACTCAGGTGGTAATGGCGAATTTCGAGGTGGTCTAGGTCAGATAATCGAGATTGCACCTGCTGATGGACATGAGTTCCGCTTCTCTGCTATGTTTGATCGCGTAGCAACACACCCTCGTGGACGTGCAGGTGGCGAAGCGGGTCAGTCAGGCACTGTTGAATTAGATGATGGCAGTAAGCTGCGTGCTAAAGGCTGGCAGAATGTACCAACAGGTCGCCGTTTGATTCTTAATCTACCAGGAGGCGCAGGTTATGGTAATGCTGAAAATCGTAGGGAAGAGTCAGTCGCTGAAGATATCAAAAAGGGATATGTGACGCGCTAATATATCTAATATTAGTTTAGGTGATCAGTTTCGAACAAAACTGGTCACTTGCTATTTCGAAAAATGATGTTGGGATGTTTGCAGCATATACAGTTTCACTTATAGAGAGGATAAATAATGACTAAGCAATTTGATACGATTTTGATTACAGGGGCTGGTGGCCGTTTAGGTACTGAATTACGACGCGGTCTTGCACCATTGGCAACAACACTGAGGTTAGCCGTACGCAATAAGCTTGATGATCTGCAGCCAAACGAAGAGCAGTATGTATTCGATTTAGCAGACGAGGCTGCTGTTTTAGAAGCAACGAAAGGTGTTGATGCAATTATTCACTTTGGCGGTGCATCATTAGAGACCGAGTGGGAACAAATTCTTGATGCTAACATCCGTGGTTCATACAATATATATGAAGGCGCTCGTAAAAATGGTGTAAAACGAGTTGTTTATGCTTCGTCAGTACACGCTATTGGTTATCATGAGTTAGAAGCGAACATTGATACTGATGCGCCAGTACGCCCAGACAGCTTATACGGCGTATCTAAGTGTTTTGTTGAAGCGCTAAGTCGTTTATACTGGGATAAATTTGGCATTGAAAGTGCGTGCGTACGTATTTTTTCATCGTTCCCAGAGCCAGCTGATCGACGCATGTTATGGTCTTGGTTATCATTTGATGACTGTATCCGTCTAGTAGTGGCTTGTTTGACTGCGCCACGTCTAGGTCATACAATTACCTTTGGTACTTCAGACAATAACGTAAAGCCACTCAACAACAGCAAAGCAGGCCATATAGGTTATGTGCCTCTAGACAGTGCTGAGCCTTATCGTGAGCAGGTAGAATCTTCAACTGAAATGGCTGACCCTAAAGCAGATTCTGTACGTCTTCTTGGTGGTTGGTTTGTTGACTTAGGTCACCCAAACGACAAAGAAGATTAATTATTATATAGTTTTACGGTAAAGATAAAGATGATGAGTAAATTACTTTTTATCTTTATCAGTAGGACTGCAATAGATAGTAATTGAATAATAAATCTTCTTATTATTACGAATTGATTAGATGATGACTTATATAGTTAAGCCTAAATGAACACTCAGAAAGATAATGGGAACGGTACAACATTCCCATTATCTTTCTGAGTGTTCATTTAATTGGTTCTCTCAGTTCTTAATGAAATTGTTCTTTATGCACGTAAACTTTAAGAGTGATTAACTCTAAATGGGTTAAACTAGTTCGCGTTTCATTTGACCTTATTATCAAGAATTTCACTAGCTGCTAATGAAAAATGGTGAATTACAATAAGTTTTATTTTATGATAAAAAAGCATAGCAGTATTAGGCTAGATATTGAGAAACTCTACTACTTTTCTAGCAGTGACTTTAGATATAAAAACTCTAAAAGCAGCCTAGTATAGTGCTTATCTACTACAGCCCTTTATTAATAACACTATAGATTATGCGATGAATAAAAGTTGCAAAATAATCTTTTACGGCTCATAGATATATGGGACATTCTTAACATCTAGATGATGTGTTAGAGGATAGCAATGAGTAAAACTATTAGGTTACCACCATTAAATTCATTACGGGTTTTCAATGCGGTGATGAAATATGGTAGCTTTCGTAAGGCGTCTACTAAACTATTAGTCTCTCCTCAGGCAGTCAGTCAACAAGTACAGCTATTAGAAGATAGTTTGAACGTGCCTTTATTTGAGCGAAGAGGACGCGTCATTGAACCAACTGAACATGCAAAAGTTTTATCTTATTTTGTGCAGTCAGGTTTTGATGAGTTTTACGAAGGCATTAGCCGTGTTACACGTGTGCAACAGCGTAACCGCATTAACATTAATGTGAGTCCATATTTTGCCTCCCATTTTTTGATGCCTCGACTACACGTTTTTCGTGAACGCGTAAAAGAGGTAGATATTCGTCTAACTACTATGGTACGTATTCAAGATTTTACTTCTGATGATATTGATGTCGCTATTCAATGGGGTTTTGATGAAGGATCGGATTGGATAGATGATGGCTTGAAAGGCTGGCGAAAATACGAGCCTAAGCTGCTTGTTCGAGACCCGAAAATTATTTGCTGTACACCAGGAATTGCAGACAATATTGATTCACCTCTCGATTTACTATCGCATACTTTACTGTGCCCGACCTTGACAAAGAACCTATGGAAAAAGGTCATGCACCATCTTGGTACTGAGCTACCGATAAATATGATACGTGAAGTCGAGTTCCAAGACGCAGAAACGTTATGCCAAGCAGCAAAATCAGGTATGGGAATCGGTTTGGTCTCTGAGCCTGATGCGCTAGCTGCCATCAAAGCAGGAGAATTGGTAGCTCCGTTAGGTATTGATGTTTTAGCAGATATGATAGACGGTGATATACCGGGATTTTATCTATTGGCACCGAAAGCAAACTTAAACATCAAGTTTATAGCAGAGTTTTGTGAGTGGATGCTGTCAGAAGAGTGGCAGACCTAGTCTCATTATATGGTATAGTCGATTCAGTTTAGAAGAGATTTAAGGCAACCGTGCGTATATGTATATGCGATACCTCAAACAAGATTAATGCTGTCCCCTTTTTATAGAAGATTGACTGTAATAGTGAGATGGTTATGTAAAAGATAAAACAACTAAACCCTGTTTAATAAAAGAATCCGTCTTTACTCTAACAAAATGGATTACATTTAGAGTATTAGTCCATATCCAATTAATTTTTTATAACTAATACTTGCTCTAATGTTAAGGTATTTGGTAGCTGAAAGGAGATTCATTAGCATTATCTAACTATCCTTGAAAGATTGTCATTGATTTGAACGCAATCGATTAGAGTTGCTATATATAGCACCAGGCTATATATAGCAACTTCGAATACTATTATCAAAATAAATTACTAGTTTAATAGATCTGGATGTCTATCAAGTACACGTTGCCAGATTGGCGCAAAACAGCGTTTAGCTTCTTCTGGAGAGCCCACTTGTTCTGCTGTGAGCTTAGCATTTTCTTCATCGATTAGAAGAGGTTGGCCAGCCGCTTGCGCAATCATTTGAATTTGACAAGTACGTTCTAGATTAACAAACCACCATACGACTTCATCTACTGAACCACCAACGGTCAATAGACCATGGTTTTGTAAGATTACTGCTTTATGTTGGCCTAAAGATTCAGCAATGCGTTCACCTTCTTTTAAATCATGTACCAAACCTGTATATGAATTAAATAAACTATGATCCTCATAAAAAGCACAAGCTTCTTGGTTGATGGGATCGATTAACCTTCCTAGGGTTGAGAATGCTTTACCGTATACTGAGTGTGCATGTGCTGCAGCAATAGCATCTGGACGCGCTTTATGCAGTTGAGAGTGAATAGTAAAACCTGCCTTATTTACCTCATGCTTACCTTCGACCACTTCACCATCGTAGTTTACTCGAATCAAATCAGAAACTTTAATTAAGCTAAAATGCATATTATATGGGTTTACCCAAAAACTGTCTTTAAACTCAGGATCTTTGACTGTGATATGTCCAGCGTTACCTTCGTCAAAACCAAACATCGAAAAAATACGAAAAGCTCCTGCCAGCTTCTGCTTTCTTTGTAATCGAACTTCCTCTAGATCTATATTTTCACCATTAGCAAACATGATTTTCTCCTCTTTAATAAGAATAATGATATTGAAGCCGTTCTTCGAATAGAAAATTCTTTTTCTAAAATATAGAAAATAGAAAAAATGTAGTTTGTTTTCAATTCAAAGGTCTATTATCTTCAAATTTTTTTAGAGCCTATTGTTTACTGTGTGTAATAGACGACTGCCTAACACATAATAATTACTTTTGAAACGAGTATAAGACTCAGACTTTTGTTCTGTAGTTGCCAAAGGGAAAGCATCATAGTTATCAGAAATGATCCAATCTGCAGCTGCTTTACCAAATACAGAACCTGATGCAATACCGCGTCCATTGTAACCGTAGATCATTACTGCATTAGTACCTAAGTCGACCACTTTTGGTAAATGATCGGAGGTCATTACAATACGACCAAACCAAGCATGTTCAAACGGTACGTCTGACAACTGAGGAAACCACTGTTTCATCTTACGATGAACCCAATTGATATGAATATTTTTACCCCAGTCATCAAGTTTGCCCACGCTACCTACCATAACGCGGCCGTTAGAGTCTTTCCTAAACCAAGACATTACTTGTGCAGTATCCCAGCAGCCCTCTTTGTTTGGTAGAATTTCTTTATTAATTTCATCACTTAAAGGAGGCGTTGCACAACTGAAGCAGAAAAATGGAGTATATAATTTGGGCTGGTCTTTCCTCGCTTCATACGCATGTGTAGCTACTATCAGATACTTTGCTATGATAGACCCATTCGGTGTGGTTACTTTCCATGTACCATTTGCAAGCTGTTTGGTTTCTTCTGCTGCAGTTTCTTGATATAGCTTTGCACCGGCCTTTATAGCTGAGCGTGCGAGCCCACGTACATACTTAAGAGGATGAATAGTACCTGCACGTGTATCAAGCAATGCCCCATGTAATTGGTTTGCCCCAGTTCGTTGTTTAGCTTCTTCTGCGCTCATTAGCTTTACAGGAGCACCGCGAGCTTTCTGCTGATTGTATCTATTTAAGAGATCACGTTTCCCTGCACTGGCATTGTGTGCTAAATGCATTGTCCCGTTACGTACAGCATCACATTGAATATTGTGTTTATCAATGAGGTTAAAGACTAGCTCTGGCCCATTAGATAAAGCCTCATTTAGCTTTTGACCTTTTTCATGCCCAAACATACGCTCGATATCATCAGGTGGCGTCCACAAGCCTGGATTAACTAGACCGGTATTACGCCCTGAACCTCCATAGCCAACA
>NZ_JBQSVH010000016.1:0-70933 GCF_052376135.1 Psychrobacter sp. AOP7-C1-14
AACAAGATAATAGCACACAAATATTCAGTATTTTGCAGTGCCAAAAGTTGATTAGAGAACTAAACAGTAGACAATAAAAAAACGCCATCACAATTGTGACAGCGTTCTTTATTACTATAGATATTTACGCCTTATTTACAACGCTTTTAACTGCTCCATCTGCGCTGTCATCACGGTCAACTGCCCTTCTAGCTCAGCCAATTTAACCCAACAGCCATACCACAGCGATTAAAGTAAATAGCAGCATACCGATATTAGCATGGAAAAAAGTCGGTATCACACTGTCTTTGATATGGTCATGCTGTCCATCAGCATTCAAACCAGCAGTCGCACCAAGCGTAAGTGTAGACGCAGGTGAGCCCGCATCACCCAATGCCGCAGACGCACCAAGCATAGCCAGTGTCGCTAATGGAGAAAAACCCAGCGCTACGCATAATGGAATATAAATAGGTGCCAAAATCGGTACAGAAGCAAATGAATCACCAAAACCAATCGTGATAAACAAACCCACGACCAGCATCATGACAGCACCGAATAGCTTGTTATCACCTAACATCTGAGCAGCAGAAGCCACTAACGGATCGATGTCACCTGTGGCCGTCAGTACTGCACCAAAACTAGAGGCAATAGTAATAATCACAGCGATTTCAGCCATCAATCGAACGCCTTGCGTAAAGACATCATCCTGAGCCCGCCAGCGATAAATACCAGAGAAGCCAAGAATCACAAACCCTATCATGGCGCCAATAAACAACGAATCAAAATACATTTGAAACAGCAACACCACTACCACAGCCAATGCAGTAAACAGCAAAGGCTGTATGCCTATCTCTATTTTTTCTTGATCGATAGATGTCGCCATTTCTTGTTTTGGTGATTCAGTATAAGTGCGCGGCTTACGATACGTGATAAACACAGCAACCAACATACCAGCCAAAATACCCATCACTGGAAAAAACATCGCTTTAGGCGCCATACTGGCTGTGGCAACAAACCCAGAGGCCGCACCCACCGTATTAAAATTTTCTAATAAAATCTCGTTGAGATAAATCGCACCAAAACCAAACGGTAACAACAGATAAGACGCACTGATACCACAAGCCAAAATACAAGCGATGGCACGACGATCCATTTGCAGACGATTCATCAATCCAAGTAATGGCGGGATTAATACTGGAATAAAGGCGATATGTACTGGAATCAAGTTTTGCGAGAGTAACGAGGCGACAATGAACAGTATAAACAGCATCCATTTGACCTGCTTGCGCACATGAACACCTTCACGATTTAGACTACGAGCCATTTTTTGCGCCACCCAATCGAGGACACCACTCCTCGATAGTGCGACGGCAAATGCCCCGACCATGATATAAGTCATACCTACTTGCGCACCACTGAGTAAGTTGTCATTCAATACTTGCAAGATATCTGGAAACGCCATTTGTGCATGCATACCGCCTAGCAAAGCCGCTGAGACTAGAGAGATTGCAACGGGAATTTTGATAAGACAAAATACAACCATAAGGACAATGGCCAACACCACAGCATTGATCGGAATAGACAGCAATGACAACAGTCCATAAATAGCCGCTAAAGCAACCAGCACGGGTAACGCTCGACTAAGAAAAAACGTATCATCTCGATAAGCAGCTAACATAATATCCCTCAAAATAATGTTTCAAATAAATCAAATGGGTAAAGCGAACTCAAAAATAAAAAAACAGCATGCAATATACACCCCTTAACACAAAGGAATCATTCCTATTTGGCTATTGGGGTATTACTACTCTTTAACAGTATAGATTTGGACGACGCTAACTAAATTTAGGCATCTCAGGTACATCAGGTAGATACCTTGTTGACCATCATCCTGACAATAAAAAACGCCATCACAATCTTGACGGCGTTTTCTCTTACTATAGATATTTACGCTTTATTTACAACGCTTTCAACTGCTCCATCTGCGCCGTCATCGCGGTCAACTGCCCTTCTAGCTCAGCCAGTTTCGCTTTCTCTGCTTCGACCACTTGTGCAGGGGCTTTACTGACAAAGCCTTCATTGCCTAGCTTGCGCGCGATACCATCAGCTTGCTTTTGCAGTTTTTCATGCGCTTTATCCAGACGCGCCAGCTCAGCTGTTGGATCAATTAGCCCTTTCATCGGTACGAGTACGCGTAGCTGACCGACCATACTTGATGATGACAATGGCACCTCATCGCCTTCTTTTACGATGGCTAAGCTATCTACTTTAGCAAGCGCTTTGAACTGATTGGCAATGCGCGATAGGCGCTCATCTTCTGCTAGCGAGATATTCTGTAGCAGTACTGGCAGACGTACCGCATTACCCAGTTTCATCTCACCACGGATGTTACGTACGCTCGCGATTAGCTCCTGTAGCCACGCCATATCCGCCTCAGTCTGCTCACTAATTTGGCTGTCATCGGTCTGCGGATAGTCAGCGACTACGATGCTGTCGGTGTTTTTGCGACCTAGTAGCGGCGCGATGGTCTGCCAGATTTGCTCAGTCAGATACGGCATGATTGGATGCGTGAAGCGTAGCGCTGTCTCTAGCACATGCAGCAGCACATAGCGGATTTGCGCTTTACGCTCATCCGACACTGAGTCATCGTTTAGACTGGCTTTGGCTAGCTCAACGTACCAATCACAGTACTCATTCCAGATAAACTCATAGATATCTTGGCTGACCATATCGAGACGATACTGAGCGAAATGCTGATGGATATTGGCAATACTAGAGTTTAGACGACTCATGATCCATTTTTCTGGTAATTCCCAAACGTCAGGGTTGGCCGATTGATCAATAGGCTTGGCACTGCCTTCGCCATCGACACAGTTCATCAGTACAAAACGGCTGGCGTTCCAAATTTTATTACAGAAATTACGATAGCCCTCGACACGCTTTAGATCAAAGTTGATATCGCGACCTGTACTGGCTAGTGATGTGAAGGTAAAGCGCAGTGCGTCCGTACCATACGCTGGGATGCCTTCTGGGAACTCTTTACGCGTTTGCTTCTCAATCTTAGCCGCGTCTTTTGGATTCATCATATTGCTGGTGCGTTTGTCTACCAGCGCTTCTAGATCAATACCATCGATTAGATCAATCGGATCTAAGACATTGCCTTTTGATTTTGACATTTTTTGACCATTACCATCACGTACCAGACCATGTACATAGACGGTCTTAAATGGTACTTGCGGCGTGCCGTCTTCGTTTTTCACGAAGTGCATGGTCATCATGATCATGCGGGCGACCCAAAAGAAGATAATGTCAAAACCTGTCACGAGCACACTGGTTGGATGGAAAGTATCCATCACGCGCGGATCAGCGTTGATGTCTGCCCAGTCAAGCGTACTGAATGTCCATAGACCAGAGCTAAACCACGTATCAAGCACATCATCATCTTGACGCAATACGACATCGTCGCTCAGATTATACTTGCTACGTACTTCCGCTTCGTCACGGGCGACATAGATTTCACCCGTCGAATCGTCATACCATGCAGGGATACGATGACCCCACCACAGCTGACGACTGATGCACCAATCTTGTAGATCGGTCATCCATGCCATGTACATGTTTTTGTACTGCGCAGGGACGAACTCGATGCTGCCGTCTTCTACTGCGTCAATCGCAGGCTTGGCCAGCTCTTTGACCGCGACATACCACTGATCGGTCAACCATGGCTCAACGATCGTACCGCCACGCTCAGCACGTGGGGCTTTTAGGGCGTAGTCTTCGATGTCTTCTAGCCAGCCTTGATCCTTTGCTTGCGCCACAAGGAACTTACGCGCAGCGAAACGCTCTAGCCCTGCATACTCGCTAGGCGTGGTCTCTAACTCTGGCTCACGCGTCTGCAAGTCAGGATAGACTTCCATCGCTGGTAGGATATTGGCGCGCTCATCCAAGATATTAATCAATGGTAAGTCATGACGACGACCTAGATCATAATCGTTAAAATCATGTGCTGGAGTAATTTTGACACAGCCTGTACCGAAGTCGCTCTCGACATAATCATCAGCGACGATAGGCACGACGCGACCAGTGATTGGCAAAGTAATGGTTTTGCCAACTAAATGTGCATAACGCTCATCGCTAGGATTGACGGCGACAGCGGTATCACCAAGGAGTGTCTCAGGACGCGTGGTCGCAACGACCAGATAGTTTTTGCCATCTTGAGTGGTTAGGTCTGTATCCGTGAAATGATAGCGGAAATGCCACAAGCTGCCTTTTTCATCATGGTTCTCGACTTCTAAGTCAGACAGTGCAGTTTGGAACTTAGGATCCCAGTTCACTAATCGCTTACCACGATAGATAAGCCCATCATCAAACAGACGAACGAACACTTCTTTTACCGCGTTGGATAGACCATCATCCATGGTAAAGCGCTCACGCGACCAGTCAACCGAGCTGCCCAAACGGCGAATTTGGCCAGTGATATTACCGCCCGACTCTTCTTTCCACTCCCACACTTTATCGATGAAGTCTGCACGCGTCATGTCACGGCGCTTGAGTCCTTGCGCCTCTAAACGACGCTCAACAACCATTTGGGTGGCGATACCTGCATGATCCGTACCCGGTTGCCATAACGTATTGTCACCATCCATGCGGTGATAACGTGTGAGTGCGTCCATAATCGCATTGTTAAAGCCATGACCCATGTGTAGCGAGCCTGTGACGTTCGGCGGTGGTAGCGCGATAGAAAACGACTCGTCTTTGTCAAACGTTGGCTGAAAATAGCCGCTTTCTTCCCAGCCTTGATACATGCCTGCTTCGACTTGTGCAGGATTATACGCATGCTCCAACTGGCTTAAGGCCGCTTGAATAGATGTAGTGAGGTTATGGTTACTCATAATGGCATTATCTTTTATTGATTGAATGTGATCAAAGTTAATTGGATTAAAGCTAATATAAAAATTAGAAAATAATGAATAGAGTGATTTTAACGCAGATAGGCATATTTTGTTAGATGGTAAGGTCATTTATAAAGCATGAACGCCATTTTTAACCAAGTTATAGTCAAATCCATATAAATCCGCTACATCGTCATCCTCGCTGACCATACTAATGTATCGCTTGCACTCGGTTTCCTTGTATCGAAATTATTTGAACTCAACTATATTAAACAATTAATAACAGCAATCGACTCAATGCTAAACATAATCTGCGATTACCATATTATAAAATATGTCTTTATCTAGGGCGTATTGAACACCCTATATCGCAAAATCATTAGCCTACAACCAGCGAGCCAATTGTGTCCCAAGATACCGAGCATGACAATCATTCTAAGGCTAACCTATCAGACGATGAACGTATAAATGCGAGCACCATAACGCCTGTATCTGAAGATGACGATATACCAGAAGATAGCGATAGCCCTTCTAAAGGGAGCGCGGTAGACAAGGAGGTAAACGAGAACGTAGACGATACGCCAGAGGGTGATGTAGACGAACCTATCAAAGCCACCGAAGACTTAGAAAACGATGACCTACCAGAAGAAATCAGCGAAGAAGATAAAGAAACCATCAAAAAGGTCGCCAGTGATGACAATCTAAGCCAAGCAAAAAGCTATGCCAGTATATTGGTTGAGCAAGTCATCCATGCAAAAGAAACGTTTGAGCGCTCACTTGGCTCGCTATTTACCAGTGCCTTTACGGCTGGGTTAGAGATTGGCATCAGCTTTTTTATGATTTTATCGGCGTTTGCCCTACTCAATGATGTGATACCGAGTCGCTATGCCATGGTGCTATCGTCATTGCTATATCCAATTGGCTTTATTATCGTAGTGATTGGTCAATCGTTATTATTCACAGAGCAGACTTCCCTCTTAAGCTTACCCGTCTTAAACAAGATTGAACCGTTGCATAAGCTCATACGGCTATGGGGCATCGTCATCGCTGGTAATATCGTCGGTGGCTGTATATTTGCAGCGTTGATGATTGGTCTCGGGCTACATATGCACCTGTTTACCGACCACGCTATTGATGTCTATGCTGAGCATATTTTGGGTTTTGAGTGGTGGGTGATATTTGGTAGCGCGGTACTGGCGGGCTGGATGATGGGCGTGGCCGCATGGCTGGTAACCTCTGCGCGTGATACGCTTAGCCGTATCGTACTGGTTACGCTTATCACGGGTAGTATTGGATTTTTAGGCTTGCATCATAGTATTGTTGGCAACATCGAGGTATTTTCAGCATTACTATATGGCAATACCGTCAGTCTCTGGCGCTACTTAGTATTTTTGGTCGTGGTACTGGTGGGCAATACGGTCGGCGGTGTGGTATTCGTCGCGGTACTCAAAAACCGTACGTTCTTATTTGAGGTTGAAAAGGTAAAGGAACAATCTGCCGAAGCAAGAGCAAAAATGGTTAGACGAAGGTTTTAGATTCGAGCTAAAACTGGCGTTAAACAAAAAAGCCCATAATCGCTTCATCATACAAAGCGGATTATGGGCTTTTTTATTGAACCAGATATTGCTGATTGTCTACCAACTGGTTACTTTTCAGCAGATAATTACTCTTCAATAAACAGTCACTTAGAAACAATCAATTAGAAACAGTCATTTAGCCAGTTCAGCAATACGTTACGACAGTTATCTTAAACACCTTACATTCTACGTGCTGCCAATACGCTATTTTCTATCTCAGTTTTTTTAGCTTTATTGTGCTGGGCAGCAAAGACTCTGACCAAGATGCCAGCGGTCAAGAACATAATGAGCGTATAGATAGCAGGGGTCATCGACATTTTATAGTTGGCCAACAACGTGAGGGCCATAAACATAGAAAGCGTACTGTTTTGCAAGCCGACTTCCATAGTAATCGAGCGTCTTTGCGCAGGATCTAAACCAAACCATTTACTGGTGTAATAACCAAGCGCCATCGTTGACACATTTAATATCAATGATACAGGGCCAGTTGCTATTAAAGCCTCTACAATAATATCTCGTTGTACATAGCTTAAGAATAGAACCAAGAAGCTCAAAAATATTATACCGAAACGAGAAACCAGAACCTGTCCTTTATCTGCAGCATTAGGGGCATAGCGCTTGATCAGCATACCAATACTGACAGGTAAAATAGTCAGAGCAATTAGGCTGATCATGGTCTTAGCCACTGGCAACTGAAACTCACTACCAGCGCCCATGAAGTAGACAAGCGAAAAGCTCAGGACGATAGGAATGGTAAATACGGTAATGACACTGGCAATGGCTGTCATAGTGACCGAAAGCGCGACGTCACCTTTGGCTAGATAGGTAAACAGGTTGGATGTTGTGCCGCCAGGACACAGTACCAATAGCATGACACCAACAGCATACTCAGGTTCTAGTGCCATGAATGTTGCTAAGGCAAAGCCGACTAATGGCAAGAATATTAGCTGGTTTGTTAACCCAATGGCAACTGCTTTGGGGTATTTGACGACTCGTTTAAAGTCATTGGTGACGAGGGACAATCCCATGCCCATCATAATTAAAAAGATACTAATGGGAATGACTTTTGCGTTTACAAACGTGACTAACTCAACACCTTCCATAACTACATCCTTGTAGATAGAGCCCACACGGGCAGGTTTATGACAACCTCGTCATGCTCAACCAGCTAATCCTGCTGATATCTTGGGTAAAAGCCACCGACGTTGTCAGCTCTTTATATGATACTTTTCATACAGTATTGTTTTTTGAGACAATATTTTTGACGTTATTCGTCTACGTGCGCCGAAATAATGACGGAACAGTAAAATTCAGTATATCGTTGTAAAACTGCATGTATTTGATTTTTCTGACTACTCGTCAGTCAACTATAGGTTTTTACACTTGAAAATAAAGCAGAAATGATTTAAGCGGGGATTTTGTGATTTACAGCAGATGTAGGTTTAATATGGTCAATACTAATCACTGCCGTACCGTAGGCGATAGCCTCGACCATACTGCCTAATTGGTTGACATTGGTTACCTCAAGACGTAACCCGTAGATATGCGTGTAGCCTTTGGCTTTTGCTTCAGTCCGCATACGAACGATGGCTTCGCGGCGTGCACGATCTAGCAAAGTCTCATAGGTAGTTAAGTTTTTGCCAAAGACACTCAGTACGCGAGCAATGATCATTTTGAAATAATCTTGAGCGATAACGACACTACCCAGTACCAGCTCACCTTCACTACCCGACGCTAATGTTGGACGGTATAAGCGTTCACTTGAGACGGTGATATCGCCCAATGCTTGCTCTGCCACTGTGAGCTGTGCCAAATGCCGACGTTCATGGCGCGATCCAAAAAACCAGCCAGCCGCAAATAAGAAGACAAACGGCCCATAATTGATGAGCACTTGCGTGAGTGAGTCATTCATAGCACGTTTCTCATCATAAAAAGCATCGGAGCTTTTAGCATTATAGTTTTTCGTATTGTAGGATTAACCAAAAGGATTGAAACGCGGTAAGTCATCAGGTGCGGCTTGGGTCTGAGTGTTTGTATTTTGAGTAGCATGGCTATCAATACTGTCTGACGGGTTTTGATGCTGCTGCTGTGATACTGGCGCGACCTTAACCGCTGTACCATAGACAAACAACTCTGACGCGCCTTGCGCAATGCTAGAAGTCGAAAAACGCAAACCAACAATTGCATCAGCACCTAGCGCCTCTGCCTTGATAATCATGCGATCTATTGCTTCTTGGCGTGACTCTTCTAGTAGCTCAGTATAAGCCGTCAGCTCGCCGCCAACGATATTTTTCAACCCTGCAAACAAATCCTTACCCACATGCTTTGAGCGTACGGTACTACCGTACACAACATCTAGACGTTCGGTGATTTGATAATTGGGTAAATGCTCAAGGTTAGAGAGTTGCACAGTCATAGGATGACCTTATCGGTGGCTTATAAAATACATGATAAAACTAAACGGTGTGATATCGCATAAATATAAACAGCACTGCTAGCAGCGCTGTTTTTTAGCGTCATTAATCATTGGTATGAAATAATAAAAACAATTCAGTCAAATTGCCTTCGATACTGTTGGCCATCTGTACCATTTTGTCCTCGTCTTTACGCATCTCAGACAACTCTGGATCTTCGTCATCGATACCGCTAAGCACAATCATTGGCAAGGTCAATACCGCGACGTCTTCTGCCGTTTCCTCATCTTCAAACCAATCACTTGCTTCATCGCCATACATCGCATCGACAAAACCAATTGACCAAGCAACGATGTCTGACTCGTCCGAGAAATCGACCGCTACTTCTTCATCACCAGCATCTTCACCAAATGGCAGCTCAATAGGCGTCTCATTCTTTAGCTCAGCCATGATCGAATCACGCCAGCGTTTGATACCGTCAATCACATTTTCTGGAATTTCACTCACGTGACCTTCAAACAGGGCATCCATCCAGTTTGGTAATGGACGACCAATAACCGTCGCTGTCAAAAAACCATGCGCGGCGACACTATCTAGCACGAACTGGCTTTCTTGATTGTCCAAATAGTCTAGTAATTCATCAAAACTTAATTTGTTACTCATAATTTGGTTTTCCTTAGCAGATAGATGTCGTCAATCGCAGTACACGATCGGTTAAATAAAAGAGAGCAAGTATTTAGATACTTAGCTAAAGGCTGCTTAATTCACTAAAATTCAAGCGACCTCTATCAAGTAAGTATTATCGAGATAAACTGGTTGCGAGCAATTGTAGAAAAGCACCAAACAAAAAAACCATTAGTTTGACTGGTTAAATGGCTTTTAATCACCAAAGTAGTTACTAAAGCACTTTAGTCCACTTAAACGACTGATGCCGATAAATTAAAAATCGTCATCATCCCAATCATCGCCGTCTTCGTCAAAGTTATCTATATCGTCTAAATCGTCTTTCAACTCTTTAGCCAAACGCTTTTCTTCTAGCAAATTATCAATTAACCGACGCTTCTCAAGACTACTTAAACGTGTACGTACGCTTGTCTCAGCTTCTTCAACCATCTTTGCATCATCATCATCGACAAACTCATCATCAAAATCGTCATCAATATCAGCGTCACTCATGACAAACTCCTATCATTTTTAGGCAAGGGTATTAGAATACATCAATATATATATGCCTTATAAAGTCTCAATTGAATGTTGTCAATCCTTTTTCGTAATATAGTACATTTCATGGCTACGATTAAGACCGTCTAATAGACCATATAATAGACAATTGTAATATAAATGAATAAATACAATCGACATTAAACGTGCAAGTCGTCCTCGTCCTCAATCATCAGGACTGCGTTACGAACATCAGCCAAACGCTGAATCAATGAGTCATTAGCACCATCAAATATCGCACACTCGCGCTCATAGACAGTAGTTGGGCGCATAAGACTATGTACTTGTACATGATTACTGATTTGCTTGAGACCTGCATTTGGCAATAGTATTAATAGCTGCTCTTTTTTACCGATACTCTGAAGCAAATGTGTCATTGGTTCTGACTGCGCCTCATCACTCACACCCGCTTTTGCTGGTAAAGCAAAACGTGACAGCTCAATGTGCTTATCATGAATAATTTTGTTGAGCATTAAATATAGCTTGGCAAGCATCACACCTGCAAGCGCCACTTTTGCATGGCTATTATCAGCTTTTAGTACCACGCTTGCGCCATTGTCTTCAAAGTGCGCTTCATTCATCGCACTAACGCCCAATAGCAATGGCTGCTTGAGTAACTCTGTCACAGCTTGGTTAAGCAGCTGAGTGCAAAGTGCTAGATAAGGCAAACGCTGCGCAGGTGCCAAGCGCTCAAGCATATTGAACTCGTCATGGAATCCTACTTGAACTGTGACGCTATCAACAGATCGGCTAGCGGATAATTTAGACGTGTGACTGGCAGCTTTAGAAGCGGCACTATCGGTATCTGCTACTTCGCTTTCACCGCCTTCACTCGTCTCCGCTAGATTGTCAGTATCGCTACCTGCGTCTTGGCTTTGTTGGGTTCTGAGATACTCGTTCACTTCATTATGCACATTAAATTTGCGCGTATTAGTCACTTTGTCAGCTGCAGCATTTGCAGTATTATCGCTCGCTATCTGACTGTCTGCTAAATGAGTTGCTGATTGGCCCGTTGACTGGCGCTCGATCTCTCTATCATAGCCACGCTGGTCGACTGGTCTATATTGGTCGCGATACAGCTCTTGGATATCTCGACTTAATGCATTGATTTGCTCTTTAGTCGGGCGAGCGAGGTAACCATAAATTAGCCAAAGTAATAAGTGTAGCAACATCGTACCAATGACAAACGGCCACTGCATGGTGATAATCTCACCTTTACTGACGTCTTTCAAGGTCAGTGCAACGCTACCGATGACTGCGTCGCCATTGGTAGCGATTTGGCGAATGGTATCACCTTGCTGCATCGGCGCGTTGCCTACTGGCACCAAGATCTCGTCATTGTTGTCTTTAATCAGTATCCGTGTGACGTCTTGCTCGCTGGTGTAGCGATTGGCAATAACGCTTAAACTGACACGATCTTTGTTTTCTAAAGACAACCTTGCTTCATCAATCAGCTGGGCGACCATCTGCTCGCCTTTCAACGCACGACTATTGCTCAGCTGCTGGTCAGTACTAATGACCAATAACAGCGTCTGCAAACAAAAACTAACCAGAAGAATAATGGCAAACAACCCTTGCCGCGGCGCTAAATACGTCATGATATGTTAAACTTTTTTGGGGAGAAGAAATTAAAAAACGAAGCTATTGCTCATTTTTGGCTAATTTTTAAACAATTGTGATGCGCGCCAATGGTAGTGCGCATATAGTGATAAAGCAATACTGATTATTAGCGACTACTGACAACACTATTACATCTAAGACACTGTTAGACCTAAAGCATTACTGCATAAAACGGTACTTACACATTGGGATAAATTCCGATTGATGACATCATTATGACTAATACCATCAATATCGTTGCCAAATTTGCTATCTTTTTTTTTTGCCATATTCTGCTAAAACGTCATCAATAAACGGTCAGCTTATCTCATCTACTATATCACCATAATAAGCCTTATAGCGTGAGCGCTTTATAAATTTATCATAATAACCTTATCGCATTTTTTATGACTTCTTACGCCATAAAATCTGTTTTTTAGCATCATTGTTACTTTGCACGTCATCTATAGGCGCTGCCCAGTAAAACTGTTATTATTCCTAATCTTATATGAGCATACAAGGGACAATTGAGCCATGCCAAAAAATACATCTTATTCGTTACCAAAAGACAGCAAAGCATGGCAACAAGCCGTCGACTCTATTGCAGCATTATTACCCGAAGATACCAATTTGCAAGACTTTGATGCGCTACAGTCGCTACCTGTTTTTGCGCTCACTGTAGTACTACCTACTCAGGTATCCACGTTAGATATTCATCAGTACGTTCAGTCGTGGGTCGATGAGCAGCCGAGTTGGCATTTAGTGACCGTTGCTGAAGATACTGACGCTAGCTTTGTCAATATTACGGTATCTGATACAGAGCCAACAGCAGCAGACGCACAGCGTCTACCCTTTACCCATACTCAGGTCTACCGCTATCTGCTAGTGCCCGTCACTGACACACTGATGCACCCTGGCAAAAAAACCGCAGCCGCTCACATCATTGATGATCAGCTGACCACTCGCCTGCGTCATGACTTAACTGAAGAATACAACAACACACGTAGTGCTGACAGCGCCGACAATCTAAATATCGTGGACTGTCATATTCTATCTGTCGGTCATATGCTACGGACGCACAAGCTTGCCTGCTTTGATATGGACTCGACCTTGATCGAGCAAGAAGTCATCGTAGAGCTGGCAAAAACTGCTGGGATTGGCGAAGAAGTTGAAGCCATCACTGAATCGGCGATGCGCGGTGAGATTGACTTTGATGAATCATTTGCTCAGCGTGTGGCTTTATTAAAAGGTATCTCTACCGAGGTGCTTGATGATATCTGTAGTCGCCTAACGTTATCGACTGGTGCGCGTACGACGATCAGTGCGCTAAAAGCACTAGGCTATCATACGGTACTTGTATCAGGCGGCTTTACTTATTTTGCCCGTTATATCGCTGAGCAGCTAGGTATCGATGAAGTCCATGCCAATGCTCTAGATATCGAAGATGGTGAAGTTACTGGTCATGTCCAACTGCCTATTGTCAATGGTGCCAAAAAAGCGTCTATCGTTGAGCATACTGCTGAGCGCCTGGGTATCGAGATGTCACAAGTGGTCTGTATCGGTGACGGTGCTAATGACTTACCGATGATGGCACTGGCCGATTTGGGAGTGGCCTATCACGCCAAACCAATCGTTCAAGCACGTGCTGATGCCGCTATCAACGTGACAGGGCTTGAAGGTACTTTATACGCTCTTGGCTATCCAGCACTGGCGCCTACTGAGTAAGTACTAAACGCTTTATGTTATTTAATAAGCTGGGTTAATGTTTCATCATTAATCTGGCTTTTGTGTTTTAGTTCTTCAAGATTGCTAATAAGATTTTCTGTTTATACTTATTTTTAGCTAACGTCTGTTTTTAGCTATCGCTCACTCTTACATAACGCTTATTTTTATATGATAAAGGAATGCTCATGACGGCACCACAATCTCCGCGGCCAACTCAGCCGTCAGCAGCGCAGCCATTAGATACCAGCACTGCTCCTGTACGCAACGATAGCCCAAAACAACTTTTTGGGGTTTATATCAAAGGTATGGCCATGGGTGCAGCAGATATCGTACCTGGCGTCTCTGGTGGCACCATTGCTCTGATTGCAGGGATTTACGAGCGTTTGATCAATGCGCTTGGTAGTATCGGCCCCAATCTTTGGACAATATTTCGTCAAGAAGGTGGCATAAAAGGACTTGCTGCGATTTGGCGACAAGTGGACGCGACATTTCTACTATGTTTGCTACTGGGTATTGCCACTAGCTTTGCGACCTTAGCCGGTATCATTAAGCATTTATTGGACAACCAACCACTGCTTATTTGGTCATTCTTTTTTGGGCTAGTCGTTGCTACAGTCTTTATATTACTCAGTGAGATTAAACGCTGGAATATAGGACGTATCGCCCTGTTCGCGACTGGGCTTATTGTCGCCGTATTCATTAGTAGTATGCCGTTACTGACTACTACGCCTAGCTTACCGTATCTGTTTTTTGCAGGGGCGATTGCCATTTGTGCCATGATCCTACCAGGCATATCAGGGTCGTTTATCTTGCTATTGCTAGGTGCTTACGATGCAGTGCTAGAGGCGGTCGATACGATGAATCTAAGCGCTATTTTTGCAGTTATTGCTGGTATGGCGACTGGATTATTGTTGTTCACGCGTGCACTTAAGTGGCTACTATCACACTACTATCAAGCCACTTTGGCATTACTTACAGGCTTTATCGCAGGCTCTCTAATGAAAGTATGGCCATGGAAAGTAGATGCTTTAGGCTCGCTAAACACTGCAGCCGTCCATAATGTCATGCCATGGCAATACCCTACTGGTGCACAGTGGCCAACCACAATAGGGCTTATGCTACTTGGTGCCACTCTAGTTTCGCTACTATCGTGGTGGGGCAGCCGTACCAATCGCGTCTAAATATCCGACAGATCATCTATCATATTTTCTAGCTAGCAGACGTTTTCCCAGACTAGCAAGCTTATTTCTATACTCTTCAAAATGAGCGCCCGTCCTCACGGCGCTTATCCTAAAATCTAGCCATCAAATATCGCAAAAACAAGCCATAAAACCAAACGTCAACGGTTGTCGCAAAGTCACCTCTACCCTCTTCAGCTTTACTCAATAACCTCTCATAATAGTCTCATTGAAATTCACCTTATGAATAGCGAGATGAATGATGTTAATGACTATATTTTCTTTTATCGGTGTAGAGGCATGGAGCAGCTCGGCATGGCTTGGTTATGGACTGCTAGCAACTTTAGTAGCGGTGTTTGCCGTATCGTCATATCGTTGGCTATTGCTATATCTGTTTGGCGGTATGGCCTACTGGTTCACCGTTGAATTGATTCAAAATATATTGGCAGGTCGTCCTATATTGATGGAGCTATCATCATGGCATCGCTATATCATCGCTATGGGCATCAGTTGGTTGCCGTTGGCGGCTTGGGTACTGTACCGGGCATTGCGCTATGATGATGTGAGCCAAACAGTGAGTCAGCAACGCGAGCTAGAAGCCGCACGCTATATCGAGCATACTCCTGTCTACGATGATAACTATCAGCCACGTTTCCGTTAAAACTGTCTCATTTATACCTCTGCTTGTCTATATCAATACCTTACTTACGTCAGTGACATCGAATGTTACAAGATACTTAACGCTCTCTACTTAACTCCTAAAGAGTTGACGCCCTATCATAGTTTATAATCCAATTATATATTTGTCATAAAAACTGGTATAAAGTACGCTTTATTTTTATGCCTCATTTTTTTAGGAGTTCTGCTATGTTTACTGTTCCTGTATTAGATATCAAGTCTGACCCATTAGATGCTTTATTGGCTGTGGTTGGTTATCGTTTGTCTATGCTAGCTGATAGTGATAATGAAGATGTCAAAGCGTTATTTGCTGACCGTCAAGTTACGATTGAGTTTGCTAGTACTGAGTCTGATATCGCCCGTTCTTTTAGCTTTGATAATGGACAGTTCAGTCAACAAAGCGGTCATGCAAAAGAAGCCGATTTGACCATCACTTTTAAAGACTCTATGACTGGCGTTAGACTGCTAACCAAAGGTAGCTTGCCTGCTTTTATGACTGCCGTACAAGAAGGTAACTTGAGCATCGAAGGCGACTATAGCCTAATGATGTGGTTCAACAAACTTGCTAAGCATATCGTTCCAGCTATTCCAGAAGAGTGCAAACCGTATCTGGACAAAGCCAAGCCTTATGCATATAAAGCACAAAAACTTGCTGAGCATTGGGTTGGTGTTGCCAAGCACAAACTTGGTAAATAAAAAGAGTGACGTACTAAGCGGTTGTCATTGGTAGAATGGATGATATAGAACTAAATAGTTAGACAAATAGTTACTATTTGTGTGCGCTACTGTGACAATTATACATACTGCTTAGTAGTGTTCTGATTTTCTAAAAAGGTTGCGGTATACTATACGGCAACCTTTTTTGTTACCTTATAAATGACAATAGATAAAAATATTGGTTTTATTTAATACCCTCCAATTCTTATAAAAGGACTTACCTTATGGCAGGATTGCTTAGCATCTCCGAACCTGACGCCACTCAGCCAGATACGGCCAACAATGACTTTTTGGCCAACCTAGCAACAGACGCAGCTCAAACTGATAGTAAAGCTCCCTCCACGTACAGCCGTGACGAGATTGCGCAGCTGTTTGATTTACCTCTAATGGACTTGCTATTACAAGCACAGACCATTCATAGAAAGCACTTCACTGCCAATGAGGTACAAATCAGCACGCTACTTTCTATCAAAACAGGCAACTGCCCTGAAGATTGTGGCTACTGCTCACAGTCTGGCCACCACCGTGACACCACTAAACTACAAGCAGAAAAACGTATAGAAGTTGACAAAGTCATCGCCGCGGCCAAACGCGCCAAAAACAGTGGCTCGTCACGCTTTTGTATGGGTGCTGCGTGGAAACACCCAAGTGCCAAAGATATGCCCTATGTAGTTGAGCTAATCAAAGAAGTAAAAGCTTTAGGACTTGAGACGTGCATGACACTGGGTATGCTCGATACCAATCAGGCAACTCAACTGGCTGATGCAGGACTGGACTACTACAACCATAACCTAGATACTTCGCGCAGCTACTATGAGCAAGTCGTCAGCACACGTAGCTACGATGAGCGCTTAGATACAATAGAAAACGTGCGCAACTCTGGCATCAATGTCTGTAGTGGTAATATCGTCGGTATGGGTGAGAGCCGTGATGACCGCATCGACTGGGTACTCGAGCTGCTAAAAATGCCAAAAGCGCCTGAATCAATTCCCGTTAACTTGCTGGTACCTATTGCAGGCACACCAATCGGTGATAAAGTACTGGCTGAAGGTCAACTGTCTGTACTTGAGTGGATTCGCACTATTGCGGTCGCACGTATTTGCTGCCCGACTAGCTACGTGCGTCTATCTGCTGGCCGCGAAAGTCTATCAGATTCTGAGCAGGCCTTGGCATTTATGGCAGGTGCTAACTCATTTTTTTATGGTGACAAACTTCTTACTACTGGTAACTCAAGTCAATCAGGCGATGATAGACTGATGCGTGAGCTTGGCTTAACCAAACAGTTTGCCGCACCAAGAGCACCTAAAGTATTACCTGTCATGGATGCGATGAATGGCCATCAAACACAAGTAGTATTGGCAGATTAAGCCAATACTAAGCTAAAAAATATAAGCTAAGCAAGAGAGACTATGATGGCAGATTATTTTAACTGGATTAAAGCGGCACACATCATCTCGATGGTCTGCTGGTTTGCGGCGATATTCTATTTGCCGCGCCTATTTGTCTATCATGCGATGAGCGATGATACTATCAGCCAAGAGCGCTTTAGCGTTATGGAGCGTAAACTCTATCGCGGCATCATGACACCCTCGATGATAGCAACATGGATCTTTGGTCTATGGATGCTAGGACTAGGCTGGGATGTGTACAAAACCCAAGGTTGGCTACATGTTAAATTGCTCTTAGTCGTGCTGTTATCAGGCTATCATGGTGCTTGCGGCTTATATCGTAAAAAACTGATTGATAACCCACACTATAAGACGCATAAGTTTTGGCGCTGGTTTAATGAAATACCAGTGTTTGCATTGATATTTATCGTTATTTTAGTTGTGGTAAAACCGTTTTAGGTTCAGAAAAATCATCTAACCTGCAAAAAAACGTCCGTCACTTTAACCAGTGACGGGCGCTTTTTTTTTGAATTGAATATAGCTTGTAGATTAGATAAAATTAATATCGTTAGCTATGTATTTTGAATCTGCTGTTCAATTTTAACTGCTGCTAAATCTTAAATCCTGCACACTGAGTATCAGACGCTAGGGCGCATAATTTGATAAACATTGCTTAAGTCATAAACGCGATAACGAGCTGGTTCGCGGCGGTTTTCGCCAGCATAACTTAGTATCAATGCTTGCTTGGCACGCTCATCGACCCAACCAACAAACAGGCCGCTATGCTCGACGCCATTGTAGCCATGGTTGATATAATAGAGCCAGTCGCCTGCTTCAATTTCGCTACTACTAGCATAAGGCCCTTGCGCATAAGTGCCTTTGTGTATGGTATTACGCGATACCCCTGCCCGATTAAATACAGCATTTAAATAATCCCAGCAGCCACCCCGAATAATTGTGCGCTCGTTAAGTGCCATTTTACGTGCGGTGCTTACCACCTCACGCGCCGCTGGACTACTTTGATTCTCTGCATTACTAAGTAGCGGTAGATACTCACTATCGACATTATCGTAGTTACCTGATAAAAATGCTGGTAGTACTGTAGGCGCTTGACGTGTTACCTCAGGATAAATATGTGCTGTGCTTGTCACTGATTGTCCTGACTTCTGGGCGATAAGCATACTCATACTATCCGCATTGGCTTGCTCCACCATGCCACAGGTAAACAATAAAAGGCCACACGACGTGGCGACTGACGGTATAGACAAACGCGACATGACTAACTCCTTGTCAACTAGATCTCAATGACAGTCTCAATAATAAAAAAGATGAACTTTATAACCCTACTTATAAACCATTTATGCACAAATCCGCAAGCACTATTCGCCTGCGATAGGTGATAGACAGTAGAAGTGTACTAGTAAATGACTATATTGGAGAGACGCGCTAAGTAAGATTTGAAATGACATTTGAATTAGAGGTTTAGGTAGGACAAAGATAATCTCTTTGCTTTGGTACAGTACAGGGTTTAGCGATGATGCTAGTTGCTCTTCATTTTGATATTTACATGGCGTTTCGTTAGCGCTTGTCCTTCTAAAATAGCTTTCGTAGCTTTTGCTTCTTGAGCACTTTCAAAACCAGTAATACGACATTTTCGGACATCACTGCTATCGACAATCTGTAATTGTTCGTCAATCAGTGTTATCTTATCGTCGTCAGTCAAATGAATATGCTCACGCTTACCTAGATTGTCATGAACCAACTCACCAGCCCTTACCCACAATGTGCCGCTGCTAATCATACCGCTCATGGCTTTCTTGTGTTGTTGGCGCTTTTTGTTGAAAATAAAGCTACCAATGATGAGCAGTGCAAGCGCACCGATGGCTAAGCGCTCAGGTAATAAGCTCATCGCCATGGCCACTGCGACCGCCCCTACCAACAATGCAGAACCAAACCAAAACATACCATTATCAGCAGCATTTGATTGCCCTTGTAAGGTGATTTTGGCGCCATCATCAGTCAGCTTTAGCATATGTTATTACCTATTACGTGATGTACGAATATCTTCTATTAAAAAACTGCCCATTAGCAGCTAACAGGCAGTTATTGAGACTAAAAACAAAGATAAAGTGTTATGTACGAACGCTAGTCTACCAACCAAGCGCCGTCTGTTGCATTTCAATCAATTCAGCAATGCCTTTTTCAGCTAATGACAGCATAGCATCTGCTTGCGCACGAGTGAACGGCTTTTCTTCAGCAGTACCTTGCAGTTCAATGTACTCGCCTTTTTGGGTCATTACGACATTCAGATCGGTATCGCAGCTAGAGTCTTCTTCATAATTCAGATCAAGATAGGCTTCGCCATCTTTCATACCAACAGAAACCGCAGCAACCAATCCGATTAGCGGATCTGTTTTGAGTTTTTTGGTCTTTTGAATACTCTCTAGCGCATCGATAAGCGCAATCGCAGCACCAGTAGTACTAGCCGTACGAGTACCACCATCCGCCTGCAACACATCGCAATCAAGATAGATGGTGTTTTCACCAAGTTTGCTCAGATCAATCATGGCACGTAGGCTACGACCAATCAAACGCTGAATCTCTTGCGTACGACCTGACTGCTTACCGCGAGCTGCTTCGCGCTGATTACGAGTGTTGGTCGCGCGTGGCAACATGCCATACTCGGCTGTGATCCAACCTTTGCCTTTACCTTTGAGCCAGCGCGGCACACCAGATTCTACACTGGCAGTACATAGTACTTTGGTATCGCCAAAACTTACCAGTACTGACCCTTCAGCATGCTTCGTATAGTGGCGCTCAAAGCTGATCGAGCGAAGTTGGTCAAGCTCACGATTGTCAATACGCATAAAAATTCCTAGTACAATATTATAGAAGCAGTGTCACAAAAATACCCATCAGTCGTCGATAAACGCATTGATAGATATGTAGTTGACTAAAATCTTAAGATATCCTAACGTGACAGCGGCGCAATAGCAAGATTCGCGCCTGCCATCACGCCATCGTTATTAATAGAATGTCAGATGTAAATTATTCTAAACCTTCCATCTTACGCAATTCCTTACGTAGGATTTTGCCAACGTTCGACTTTGGTAATTCGTCAACGAACTGAATGCTACGTGGACGTTTATAGCCAGTCAATTGCTTTTTACCAAAAGCGAGTAACTCGTCCTCAGTCACTTCACCTTTCTTGACCACAAAAAGCTTTGGCTCTTCGCCGCGATCATCGTTTGGTACACCAATAGCACCACATTCTACGACTGCTGGATGCTCGCTCATCGCTTCTTCGATTTCGTTTGGATAGACATTAAAGCCAGATACCAAAATCATGTCTTTTTTGCGGTCGACAATTTTGATAAAACCTTTTTCGTCCATGATACCGATATCGCCAGTTTTTAAGTAGCCACTAGCCGTAAAGGATTCAGCCGTTTCTTTCGGACGGTTCTGATAGCCAATCATAACCTGTGGGCCTTTTACGCAGATTTCACCACGGTCGCCCATAGCCACTATATTTTCGTCGTCATCAATGAGTACGATATCAGTACTAGGCGCAGGTATACCGATTTTTCCGGTAAATTCTGCAATGGTCATTGGATTAAACGCCACTACAGGTGATGTCTCAGACAAGCCATAACCTTCAACGATAGGCAAGCCAGTGATTTTATGCCACTCTTTCGCTACGCTAGGCAATACTGACATACCGCCGCCGATAGAAGCTTTCAGATTAGAAAAGTCCAAATCAGCGAAGTTATCTTTGTGTACTAAGCCATTAAACAAGGTATTCACAGCAGGGATAAACGCTGGCTTATACTTGGCCATCTCTTTGATAAGCCCATCAAGGTCACGTGGATTCGGAATGAGGAGCGAAGCATAGCCTTGGTACATGCTGCACATACCGCAGACCATAAATGAAAATACGTGATATAGCGGCAGTGCGGTCAAAATCACATCTCTACCATCTATATCATCATCAAATGCACTATTCATCAGCGCACTGACCTGTAGCATGTTGGCGACTAGATTGCCGTGAGACAGCATCGCGCCTTTAGCTACTCCTGTCGTACCACCAGTATATTGCAGCAAAGCCACATCGCTCAAGTTCAATTCAGGGCGCTGGTACTTACTGGCTGACTCAGCATTCAAAGCGTGCTTGAAGCTCACACTATTCGGTATGCTATAAGCAGGAATCATCTTTTTGATATGACGAGCTACGAGGTTAACCACTGCTCCTTTAATCGTACCTAGCATATCACCAATGGTACATACCACTACATGCTCTACCTGACCTTTGTCTTCCGCATCTTGATACGTCTTGGCAAAATTTTCTACGATAAATAGCGCTTTAGCACCACTGTCGTGCAACTGGTGCGATAGCTCACGGCTGGTATATAGAGGGTTCACGTTGACCAACACCATCCCTGCACGAATGATACCCAAAGCGACAACTGGATACTGTAAGACGTTGGGCATCATTACCCCAACTTTATCACCTTCGACCAGTCCTAGCGACTGCAAATAGCTAGCAATCTGTCGGCTATATAGGTCTAATTGCTTGAACGTAATCGATGAACCCATGCAGATATAGGCAGGTTTTTGACCATAACGACTAAAATTACGCTCAAACACATCGAGTAAAGAAGTATTATCTTCTGGCATCTCGATAGTCGCATCGATACTATAACGCTCATAAGCATTCAGCCATGGACTGTCACCGTCGATGGTCGGCATAGTAGGAAATGCATTGCTTTGATAAGTATCGTTAGCAGTATCGGATTTATCATTAGTTGCAGCGCTATTATCTGTCGTATTTTTATTAATATTATCCGTCATAATTTTTCCTAAACGTTACTGTTAAAAACATTGAATATGCTAATGGAAACACCATTTTTATGATTATCGCTGACAGCAGAAGCTTATGAATAAAAAATAGATAAGTATGAACGGGTTTATCATTCATAAGCTTTGCAAATTAAAAGGCAATACTGAGTCTATGATAAATAATACTATCACTCAGAACGACCACGTCGAAAACGATATGTACTACTATGATTTTGCTGGTTACCTTGAGCAAAATCAGTATTATTTTTTAGCTAAAAACAAAAATATATCGATGGGCACTATAGCAGTTTTAATAGATATTCTCTATTAATAGTACTGTCACTCACAAATGTCAAAAGCGATAAACACAAAAAAATGATAAGACAGCATGGTTGCAGCCTTATCATTTTTAGTTATTACAATATCTAGTCGTGCAGCATTTTCACAGGTATATTTTATTAATACACGTACCTATCAAATACATCTCTAAATGCATGTATTAGCAAATTAACCGTGGTTCTTTTCTTCCAGTACACGTAGATCTTTACGCAAAATCTTACCAACGTTCGATTTTGGTAGCTCATCAATAAACTCAACACGGCGCGGACGTTTATAACCTGTTAAGTTTTCTTTGCCGTACTCAAGAACTTCTTCAGTGGTCAGGCTCTCATCATTGCGTACGACATAAATTTTAGGAATCTCGCCGCTTTTCTCGTCGTCGATACCAATGACACCACACTCCAAAATCTTAGGATGGCCAGCCATGACTTCTTCGACTTCGTTCGGATAAACGTTGAAACCAGACACCAAAATCATATCTTTTTTGCGATCAACGATGGTCACATATCCGTTGTCCGCCATGATACCGATATCACCAGTACGGAAGAATCCATCTGCTGTCATAACCTCAGCGGTCGCATCTTCACGGTTCCAGTAGCCTTTCATGACCTGTGGGCCACGAACACTAATCTCACCGCGCTCACCAAGTGCTACTTCATTACCAGAATCATCTAAAATAGCGACATCCGTTGCTGGCATCGGTACACCAATGGTGCCCGTGAATGTTTTACTATTGCTAGGATTAGAAGTCGCTACTGGTGCTGTTTCAGACAGGCCGTAACCTTGAATGATAATATTACCAGTTACTTGACGCCATTTTTCTGCGGTTGGGCTCAGTACTGCCATGCCGCCACCCATCGATTGACGCAGCTTGCTATGATCCATTGCTATGAATTCTTCGTTATTGGCAAGCGCATTGAACAATGTGTTGACCGCTGGGAAGAACGCTGGTGGGTTGGCTTTGTATGCTTTTAACAAGCTATCAAGGTCACGTGGATTTGGTACCAATAGCACCACACAACCGCGATACAGACCGAACATACCACACACAGTGAATGAGAAAATATGATACATCGGCAATGCCGTCATAATCACAGGCTGCTCACCTCTTTGATCGAAATCATCAAAAGCGGTGCCCAAAAAGGTATTAGACTGAATTAGATTTGCCACTAAGTTTTTGTGCGTTAGCATCGCACCTTTCGCCACACCTGTCGTACCACCGGTATATTGTAAGACCGCGATGTCATCAAGCGTGATATTGGTTGGACGCTTATATTTACTAGCCGTGACTTGCTTTAGTGCAGTTTTGAAGCTGATGCTATTAGAAATGCTATAGTCTGGCACCATTTTTTTAACATGGCGGACGACCGTATTAACCATAAAGCCTTTAAGCGTCCCCATCAAATCGCCCATACCCGTAATCACGACCTTATCGACCACATTGCGACCGATGTCTTGATAGGTTTTGGCAAAGTTTTCGACCATGATCAGCACTTTGGCGTCTGAATCAGTCAATTGATGCTCAAGCTCTCTGGTAGTGTACAAAGGATTGACGTTGACTAAGGTAAAGCCTGCACGTAGTACAGCGATGACAGAAATCGGCAACTGCAAAATATTGGGCATCATGACCGCAACTTTATCGCCTTTGACCAATCCTAATGACTGTAGATAAGCAGCCATTTGACGGCTGTATAAATCTACTTCTTGGAAGCTTAACGATGAACCCATGCAGATATAAGCAGTTTTATCAGCATTTTCAGCGAAGCTTTTTTCGAAAATATCAATAAGTGACGTATTGTCCGCTGGCAACTCGATGTTGTACTCCAGACCAAGTTCTTCATACGTTTTTAACCAAACTTTATCGTCACGACGGGTTAAGTTTCCTTGATTTTCCATAATCTTTTCTCTCCTAGTAATAATACATTACCGTCAACTCACGCCAATCACAGTGTGATAAATATACAAAGAGTCAAAGTCTTGCCCATCATCATGAAAAGCAAGGCTGCGACATATTTATACAGTGCTGAGCGAACAATACAGCGGTAAATAACCCTTTGTTTATTAACATACACACTTTATAGATAGTACTCAATATAAAAGATTGCTACACCAGTTCGCAAATAGGCTTGACGCCCAATATCCTCATATATATCAACATATTATGTTAAAGATACCAGTTATACCACTAGGAAATATGACTCTTGACTTTTACTCCTTAATAACCACGCCAACATGATATCTGCTTACTATCGGCTATTTTTTAGCGCACTAGCCAGCTCAGTTAGCGTCACAAAGTTGCGACGAGTACCATCAGCATCGCTACTTGGTCTATCTGCGATACTACTTTTGGCAAGCTTGGTACTATCACTATATTGCCAGTCATTGATGTAGTCGCTTTGAGTCAAGCGTTGACCAAATCCTGCTACTGCCATCGCAAATTGGGTATCGATACTGGCTTTATCTAGAGCATAGCTAGCTTTGTTAATCGGTTGGCTAACAAGTTTGGAGCTACCACCTGTCGATGCTTTATAACGAATTTTTAGGTAGCCAAGCTCGTTAGCGTTCTGGTTATTATTCAAACTAGTACTGGCATTGCTATCAGTATAACGGCGATCGCTATATAGACCTTTTTGACCCTTTGGTGTCACCTCAAATAAAGCAATAACCGCCTTGCCTGCTCCGAGCTCACCTGCATCAACTTTGTCATTATTGAAATCCTCTTCAGCCAGTACGCGGTTTTCATAACCAATCAAGCGCCACTCACTCACCACATCAGGATTGAACTCAACTTGGACTTTTACATCTTTAGCGACGGTGTTAAATGTCGCGGCTAACTCATCTCCAAAGACTTTTTTTGCTTCAGTGAGACTGTCAATGTAACTATAATTACCATTGCCGTTGTCCGCCATCTGCTCCATCATGTGATCATTGAGATTGCCACGACCAAAGCCAACGGTGGACAAAGAAATATCGCGATCGCGATTGGCTTTTACCAACTCCAACATCTCATCGACATCACTAATACCGACATTAAAATCGCCGTCCGTTAGCATCATGATTCGATTGATACCGTTTTCTTTTAGTCCTTGCTCAGCTTGTCTATAGGCCAACTTAAGAGCATCTTCCCCATTGGTTGAGCCTGAGGCATTTAATCTATCAATTGCAGCCAATATTTTTGCTTTTTGATCACCACTGGTCGCAGGCAGTGCCACACTAGTACTACCTGAGTAGGTCACGATACTGATGCTGTCTTGGGTGCGCAGTTGCTCTGTTAGCAGTTTAAGCGACGACTGGGCCAATGGCAGCTTATCGCGCGACGACATAGAGCCTGAAACATCTACTAAAAATACAAGATTGGCAGGTGGCATAGACTGCTTATCCGTTTTTTGTGACCAACTACTATCAACGGCTTTGATACCAACCTTGACTATTTTATTATCTTGATCAGCTTTATCCCAAGGTGAATCTACTACTTCAGTTGATACAACAAATGGTGCTCTACCCATACGTTTGCCATCATCAAACTGATAGTTAAAATAATTAATCAACTCTTCTACACGTACGGCATCGACGGGTGGCAGTTGACCCTCATTTAGGTATCGGCGCACATTGGCGTAGCTGCCCGTATCAGTATCGATAGACAAAGTAGATACCGCCATATCTGTAGTTCGATGTACAGGGTTGGCTTCATTTTTTTGATAGTTGTCTTTTGCCTCTGGCGTGACGATGATACGCGGTGATGGGCTTACGATACTTGTCTGCACCGCAGAGCGCATCATCTGTTGGCTCGTGACTGCGCGCTTAACACTGGGTGATGCCATGATATATTCTGACACCACTGCTGCATCTTGATTGACTATGCTGTTTGTCTCGGCTGGTAGCGGCTTACTCATTTGTGAAGGGCTACAGGCTGTCAATCCTAGACTGGCTATAGCACTAATCAATAGTACATTTCTAATGGCGTTTTCTCCTATGTGCCTGCTTTTATTTTTTAGCATCGTAGAGGTGGAAACGTAGGATAAAAGGTCAAACGACATAATAGAAATTCCTTGTTGTAAGATAACTCGGTAACGACTTGTCCGTGTCAATAATCGTACTCTCAGTTGTTGTTGATGGAACACTAAGACATTTATTAACCATATAAAAAATAAATATTAGATTTACTATACTTAACTTAATCTATAAAAGCTATGAACCACAACATGATAAAAAATCTTTATAAGCCCTTATTTTAAGCACGTCATGACTTGTCGTCTATTATGACTTATGCCTTTTTAATTCTGCTAATTTCCTTTACGATAGCACTATCCTATTTTTGTGCTTGACCCCATTATCTATACCTATTAAAACTGATAAGTGAATCCTATTTTATGTCTGATGTTATTGATAATACGATTGCCCCAATCATTCCCAATGAACCGATGGATACTCGTTCAGTCGCAGAGTTCACTGAGCAAGCCTATCTCAACTACGCCATGTACGTTATCATGGATCGGGCGCTACCAAATATCGCTGATGGTCTAAAGCCTGTTCAGCGCCGCATCGTCTATGCCATGAGTGAGTTGGGCTTGAAAGCCACTGCCAAGGCCAAAAAATCTGCACGTACAGTCGGTGATGTGTTAGGTAAATACCATCCGCACGGTGACAGTGCGTGTTATGAGGCGATGGTTCTGATGGCACAGCCGTTCAGCTATCGCTATCCGCTTATCACGGGTCAAGGCAACTGGGGTAGCCCAGATGATCCAAAATCATTTGCCGCGATGCGTTATACCGAAGCCAAAATGTCAGCTTACGCCAATACTTTACTTGCAGAGTTAGGGCAAGGTACGGTCGATTGGCAGGATAACTTTGATGGCACGATGCAAGAGCCAACCACCCTACCTGCCCGCCTGCCCAACATCTTGCTAAACGGTACAACAGGTATCGCGGTCGGTATGGCAACCGATATTCCACCGCACAATCTCAATGAAGTGGTGCGTGCGGCAATTCGTTTACTCAAAAATCCCGAACTATCGGTTAAACAGCTTACCCAATCGATACCAGCGCCAGACTTGCCAACACCAGCGGAAATCATTACCAGCAAAAAAGACTTGCAGGCAATGTATGAAACAGGTCGCGGTAGCTATAAAATGCGTGCGACTTTCCATATTGACCCTAAAGAGAAAAATCTTGTCATTATCGATGCGCTGCCTTACCAAGTATCGGGCAACAAAATCCAAGAGCAAATTGCCAAGCTCATGATGGATAAAAAACTGCCTTGGGTCACAGATATCCATGATGAGTCAGATCACGAAAACGCTTGCCGTATCGTGCTTGAGCTAAAATCAACACGGGTCGATGTCGATCGTGTCATGAGTCATCTGTTTGCCAGTACGGATCTAGAAAGCAACTACCGCGTCAATATGAACATGATTGGCTTAAACGGTAAACCGCAAGTTAAAAACCTCAAAGAAATATTAGAAGAATGGCTAGTGTGTCGCCGCTCAGTGGTCACCCGCCGCTTGGAGTACCGCCTCGATAAAATCGACAAACGCTTGCATATTTTGGCAGGCTTACTGATTGCTTATCTCAATATCGATGAAGTCATTCGCATCATTCGTGAAGAGGACGACCCAAAAGCAACCTTAATGCAGGACTATGATCTGACTGATATTCAAGCCAATGCTATATTGGATATTCGTTTACGTCAGTTGGCAAAGTTAGAGGAAATCGAGTTACGCCGTGAGCAAGATGAGCTAGCCGCTGAACGCGCCGTCATTCAAGAGTATTTGGACAATCCAGACAGCTTGACCAACTTGCTGATCGAAGAGCTGACCGCTGATATGAAAGAGCACGGTAATGAGCGTGTGTCACCATTGGCAGAACGCGAAGAAGCTCAAGCACTAAAAGAATCTGATCTCGTACCGAGCGAGCCTGTCACTGCTATCTTGTCAAAAGCGGGCTGGATTCGTGCTGCTAAAGGTCATGATGTCGATGCCGCTGGCATGAGCTATCGCTCAGGTGACAGCTATCAAGCGCATGTGCGCGGCAAATCTAACGAGAGAATCTACGTGCTCGATAGCACTGGGCGCAGCTATAGCCTTGACGCGCACAATCTTGCTTCAGCGCGTGGCCAAGGCGACCCGCTGACCAGTGTGTTGAAGCCACCAGCAGGTGCTAGCTTTGAGCAGCTACTAACAGGTGCTGACAATCAACGCATTATTTTGGCTAGCTCAGCAGGTTACGGTTTTATCAACACGCTTGGCAACCTAGACAGCAATCAAAAAGCGGGGAAAAATATCATTAACCTCGCAGCTGAGAGCCGCTTACTCCCTGTTGCCCGTATCGATGCGCCAGTGGAAACAGCTGCCAATGCTGGCGGCGAAAGCACTAATACAAAGGTAGCGCCTGATCATGTCGCCGTTGTGACCAATGCAGGGTATTTACTGATATTTACCCTTGATGACTTACCTGAACAGGCTCGTGGTAAGGGTAATAAACTTATCAAGTTAAAAGACGGCGAAGAGGTCATGGCTATCACGCCACTCAGTCAACAAGACAGTCTAGTCATTACTGCTGGTAAACGTCATGTGACACTCAAGCCAAATGACTTGGCTAACTATACGGGTGTGCGTGGTAATCGTGGTGGTCAGTTGCCAAGGGGTTTTCAGAATGTGACGAGTGTTGAGGTTGCGACATAACTGTTGCTTCTCATTACAACCTACTCTCTGCAATAAAAAAGCCGCCTATACGTATGTATAGGTGGCTTTTTGGTGCACGCTGAAACAAGTAAGTTTCATATAAAGAAACACTACTCTTCAAAATTACTGGACTCATCATATTCAAATATCGATTCCAAAAAGCTTTCAATTTGAGTACTTTTCATGAGATAAGGATTGAAGTCAGAACCTGCTGAGAAGCTTTTTAAAGCATACTCTTCATCTTCAACACTTGACGTCAAATGTTTGATTAAATAACCATCCCATGTACAGGCTTCTATTTCTTCTAATTTAACAATATTAGGTATAATCTTAGAGTGTTCATCGAATATTTTCGCTAGTGCAACATTAACAGCAGGTCTTGAGCCTTGAATACTCTGAATAAAATAACTTTCATTAATCACCAACGCTGAAACTAGCCCACTTTCATCAAAATATCTTCGCCACTGCTCAAGAGCTCGAGTCAACTCTATACCTGTTTTCATTTCTATATTTTTACCAATATACGTTAGGCTAATCAGCAGATGCTCGCCATGTCTTTTCTTATTTTCTGAAGTTTGATTTGTCGTCGTGTGCATAAGAAACCTTATTTATAAAAATTTTACCTAAATCAAAAGACACTTCATAGACGGCTTTTTTATGCTGGTTAGAGCAGACAGCCTTTATACTGAGCAGAACTTACGCGTTTACAACCTTTTGAATTAATTATCTTTGAAAATCGCTGTCAAAAAGCTTTCAATTTGAGTGCTTTTCATCAGATAAGGATTATAGTCAGAACCTGCTGAGAAACTCTTTAGTGCATATTCTTCATCTTCAACGCTTGATGTCAAATGTTTGACTAAAAACCCATTCCATTGACGCGATTCTATTTCCTTTATATCAACAATATTAGGGAAAATAGTTGAATGCTCATCAAGTATTTTTTCTAAGGCAGTATTGATAGCAAGCCTTGTTCCTTGAAAGCTTTGAACGAAATAACCTTCACTAATAACTAAAGCGGAAACTATATTGTTTTCTTCAAAATATCTGCGCCAATATTCAAGTGCACGAGTTAGCTCAACTCCCGAATCTAGATCAACGTTTTTAGCAATATACGTCATGTGGATAAGAATGTGCTCGCCGTGTCTTTTTCTATTTTTTACAGTATCACTTGTAGCTGTATGCATGATAAAATCCATTTATAAATGATTAAACTGAATCAAAAGACATTTTAAAAAACACAATCAATATTATTACTAACTTATAACCGCTCTCTATAATCTACCATGATCCTCTTCGAGTAATGATATAAAGTTTTAACGAAATATCATGTCAACATTTGTCAGATTATAATTATACTATAAAACCTGACACCATAGCAGTGATACCATTATTCTAATAATTAAAAAGTCTACTCTATATCTGCCTATAACCGTATTTTATTCATAAAAAATTAATCAACAATTCGGCTTTATCGACTAGCTATTGCAGACCTTTAGTTTTTTATACTTGTTGCGCTAGCCTATTTATGAGTATTTGAAACATAATTCACCCTTAACAAAAAGCCGCCTACAGCAGGTATAGACGGCTTTATTACATACCAATTGAATGAGCTAACGTATCAATACCGACCCATCTCGATTGTTGTTTCAGCAAGTACCGAATCGCCTTGCCATGCTTGCACATCTACCGTGTATAGATGGTTTTTACCACCAGAGCAAGGTGGCTTGTATGCACCGCCTGCCTCGCCTTTACGGCTGCGGTATTCTGCGACCATCTCAATACCTACTGGCACTTCGTAAGTATGGCCAAATACTCGTGGCACCTCTGCACTTGTAGCGCCTTCTGGTAGTGCGAACTCTACAATGCCATGTCCACCGTGTTGCATACGTTTATTGCTTACATCGTTGTAGACGAATACCAAGCTTTCCGCGCCTGCTGGAATATCCGAGACAGTCATGCTGGGCGTGGCTGGGCTTTTACCATCATAGTTCAGACACTGCTGCCCTTCAGGTATTTTTTTACCATCCCAAGCAGCATCGTTAAATTTAACATCCATTGCAAGAGCATTAGTAGATAAAGCCAATGTTGCCAAAACGGTAACCGATTTTAAGGTGAAAAACTTCATACTTGTTCCTTTAGGTAGCTGCTGCATTAATAATGATAGTCCATCTCATTTTGTAGATTCGTTTTGATAATTGAATATAACCTTATAATAAATCGATACGATTGAGTTAATCATATCGTTTAGCATTTTTGTTAATCGTCTGCAAAAGCGATGAGCAACTTCACTAACCATCATACGAATACAGAATCAGCAAGTATGTTTATAGCATCATAGGTTACTCGATAGGTACTTATCTGATTAGGTGCGTTGTAGTAATATCTAATGTATTATCTAGACGACTAAAAATAATAGGATCATCATGTTTATCGAAGATAAGATTGCCACAGAAAGTATGACTATTAAGATTTCGACACCCAAAATTATCTTTTTTGACATTGATGATACTTTGAGTCGTAACGGTATTATCGCTGAACATAATAAAGCCACGCTTGAGCAGCTTGCTGATACCAATATTAAGCTAGTGATTTCGACTGGTCGTTCTAAAGCCATATTGCCTAAAGATATTTTGTCGTTGCTTGATGCGGATATATTGAATGCCATTATTTGTATGAATGGACAATATAGTTTTGATAAAAATGGCAAAATCAGCCACTACCCATTATCCGCTGAGCAAACAGATAAAATCGTGCGCCTGTGCCAGCAGAGCGATTTGATCCATAAGTTTGATTCTGCTACTCATATCGCTTGGTCAGGCGAAAATGAACGTTTGCGCGAGTTTAACGCTGTCACGCCCAATTCTATTCTCGATCCTGATTACTACAAAACAAATACCGTCTATCAGTGCTCGGTATTTTTTAATAACCAGCAAGAAAAAATGCAAGACATCGACTTTGCCCAGTATGATTTAAAACTGGTACATTGGCATCAGATTGGGGCCGATATACTACCAGCCGATGCGTCCAAAGCGAGAGGTATTATAGACATCTGCAAATATTATGGGGCGGATGCCAGTGAATGCATGGCATTTGGTGATGGGTTCAATGACTTAGAGATGTTTGATCTGGTTGGGTTTGCTGTGGCAATGGGAGATGCGCAGCCAGCTTTAATAGAACGTGCTGATTTCGTCACTGGAACGATTGAAGAGTATGGTATTCAAACCGTGCTTGATCAGCTAGATATGAAGTTGTAAAAACATCCAAGTAAATGAAGCCATTAACATTCAATAAAAAAGCCCTTACTAAATCATTAGTGAGGGCTTTTTATTATCAATATATTTTCTATCACTGTCTAATTATTGTGCTGGATAAAAAGTCTCTGACCCCGGACCAACTGGCAAACCAAGTACAAATACCCAAACAGAGAATAAGATTGTCCAACCAATCAAAAACGCCATCGAGTATGGCAGCATCATAGCCATTAAGGTTCCTACACCTGTGTTCTTTTTATATCGCATAGCCACTGCCAGAATAAGGCCAAAATAACTCATCATAGGCGTGATAATATTAGTGGTCGAATCGCCGATGCGATAGGCTGCCTGAATCATCTCTGGTGCGTAACCTGTGAGCATCAGCATAGGCACAAAGATAGGTGCGGTCACCGCCCACTGCGCTGATGCTGAGCCGAGCATCAAGTTAACCACTCCACATATCAAGATAAAACCAACCAATAATAATGGCCCAGTTAGGCCAATATCGCTCAAGAAAGTCGCGCCAGATACGGCCATTACTGAGCCCAAGTTTGACCATTTAAAGAACGCCGTAAACTGTGCAGCAAAAAATACTAACACGATGTAAATACTTAACGAGCTCATGGCGTTGCTCATGGCATCGACGACGTCTTGATTGCTCTTGATGCTACCAGTAATCTTACCGTAGATATAACCTGGAATCGCAAAGAATACAAAGATAAAGACCACAATGCCTTTTAAAAATGGTGAGCCTGATACTAAGCCTGTCTCTGCATTACGCAAGATGCCATCGGCAGGCACTACTGTCCACGCCAGCAACAAGCAAAATATCAACATGCTAACGCCTGCCCACAGTAGACCTTTTTTCTCAAGCGATGATACCTTTTCGATTTGCGTCTCTAGCACAGAGGTATCGTCAGCATCCTTAGGGTTATACTCCCCTAAACTTGGTTCAACGATTTTTTCAGTGACAAAGTAACCCAAACCACTGATTAAAAAAGTACTGGCGATCATAAAGTACCAGTTGGCCTCTGCACCAACAATATAAGTGGGATCAATGATACGCGCCGCTTCTTGGGTAATCCCTGATAACAAAGGATCTACCGTCCCTAGCAGTAAATTAGCACTATAACCGCCTGATACCCCAGCAAATGCCGCCGCTAGACCTGCTAAAGGATGTCTACCTAGCGAGTGGAAAATCACCGCGGCAAGCGGTATCAGTACCACGTAACCTAGCTCAGCAGCCGTGTTTGACATGATGCCTGCAAAAACGATGGTAAAGGTGACCATCTTTTTGGGAGCATTCATGACCAGACCTCGCAGCGCAGCTGATATCATGCCAGAGTGTTCAGCGATACCGACACCTAACAACGCTACTAGCACCGTACCTAGCGGTACAAAACCAGTAAAGTTGGTCACAAGATTTTCGACGATACGAGCCAAGCCCTCACCGTTCAATAGGTTGACGACTTCGATCATCCCATCAGCGCTACGTCCGCTTGTGCCCTCTGGTCTTGGGTCAATCACTGACACGCCAAAATATGACATGACAGCTGAGAGCACCAACAACAGTACAGACATCCAAACGAATAAAATAACAGGATGCGGTAATAAATTACCGAGCCATTCGACGCCCTTTAAAAACCGCTGCATACGAGAATTTTGTTCTGCTGCATCGAAATCGTTGTGTGGCGGACTGCCATTTGGCGAATTACTTCCTTGCATATCCCATTACTCCAATCAAAACTTAAGCACAGTGAATGTACTTAAGGTATATAAGAAATTGATAAAAGAATGAAATTGAAACATAGTTGACAATTAGAAACAAATATTTTCGTATTAACAAACAAAAAGTTTGTAACTATATGCAACCTATAAACCACAAGAATCTAAAAATGTAGTACCGAAAATAGAAAAGGCGACAAATCGGAATATATCCAATCTATCGCCACTTAAAAATCTCTCAGGACTAAATAAGTGTAACTTCCTATTTTATAAAATGGCAAACGAGCTAACACACAGTATATGGGATCTTAGTACCTACCTGCTATCAAGGCATCGTTAAGCCACCATCGACGGCGATAGATTGTCCGGTAATAGCCATACTCAAGTCAGATGCCATAAGCAGTACCGAATTGGCAAAGTCAGCGACCGAAGTCGCTTGGCGTAGCGGCGTTGTAGTAGCGATATAATCAAATACTTCCTCAGTGGTTAAGCTGCTTGCGTCGGTCGTTTTTAAAAGTCCACCTGCCAGTAGATTAACTCGAATACCATACTGCCCAAGTTCGCTTGCTAAGTTACGCGTTAGCCCAATGAGTGCTGATTTAGCGGTGGTATAGTCGTAATAAGTAACCACTGGATTGTAGACGAGATTGGTCGAAATATTAATAATTTTACCCACTTGCTGCGCTTTCATCTGCGGCAATACTGCTTGTACTATATTAACTGCACCTTTAACAATACCATCCATCTGCTGCGAGAAATGCGACCACTCTACGGTTTCGATACTGGTGTACGCAGCACTTGGATTGAACTGATAACTCGGTAAGGCATTATTGACTAAGATATCAATACGACCATAACGAGTGACGACTGCAGCTGCCATTGCTTGTACCTGCTCAAGCTCGGTGACATCTGCCTGATAAGCAAATGCTTGACCGCCTGCGCAGATGATATCAGCCACTACCCTCTCAGCAGCTTCTTTACTGTTAAGGTAGTTGACACAAACGGTTGCGCCTGCCGCTGCCATTTGCTGAGCAATCTGTGCACCAAGCCCACGACTGGCTCCAGTCACTATGGCGACTTTATCTATGAGCAAGGCTGGTATAGCTGAGTGGCTTTTGTTCAAGACGTTTTGAGTTGAAGTGCTTTCGGTCATTGTGCTGTATCCTTTATTATTAGGGTATGGTCAAGACTTATTACCTCTGAGCTTACGTTCATCATACTCCGATCAGCGCCAATCATAGCATGGTTATATACTATCTTTTTCCGACTCGACGTCAGCAGCTTGCTGGCAACTTTACTCAAAGCTATCTGTCACTAAGTTCGTTTTGCTACTCATCTCATTGGGCCAACCGGCTATCTTTATTAGTATCACTAAGCATTGCCTTAACAATACCCCTTTAAATTGTACAAATTAATGGCCATAATAGTTTTATTGGCCATGTCAGGCTTTTGGATTTTTTATTGAATTTTTCTGATTTGCATTATATTTATTTAGGAGAGATATTTTGACCCATTTATCATCGTCCCATCCAGTTACCCATACTTCGGCTAGTGTCGGTCGTATAGTGCCAAAAGCAGTATTAGCAGCGGCTGTCGGCTTGGTGCTTGCCAGCTGTAGCAACTCTGACAATGCTGCAGATGGCAGCGTTGCAGCGAGCAATGAGACGCTGAACCTTTACAACTGGTCAGAATATATGCCGCAAGAGATTTTAGATGGCTTTGAAGAAGAGACTGGTATCTCGGTCAACTACACCACCTTTGACTCTAATGAAGCCATGTATGCCAAGCTTAAGCTACTCGATGACTCAAGTCAGTACGATCTGGCTGTACCATCAACTTATTATGTTGAAAAAATGGCGAAAGAAGGACTACTGCAAGAGCTAGATAAATCCAAATTGAGCAATTTCAAGAATCTTGATACTTCATTTACCAATACTAAAGTTGATCCTGATAATAAATACTCTATCCCTTATATGTGGGGTAGCACAGGTCTAGCAATCAATGGGGATAGCGTTGATCCTGCGACAGTTAATAGTTGGAATGATCTATGGGATCCCAAGTATAAAGGGCAAGTGATGCTAACCAATGACGTGCGAGAAGTGTTTGGTATGGCGCTATTCACCCTGGGTTACTCAGGTAACAGTAGCAATCCCGATGAAATCGAAGCCGCTTATAACAAGCTCACGACGTTAATGCCAAATGTTAAGACGTTCAACTCAGACGCCACACGCATGCCATATATGGAAGGTGAAACCTCAGTGGGTATGAGCTGGAATGGCGAAGCGGTAATTGCCAATGATGAAGGTCTCACTAGCTTGGTTTATAAGTACCCTAGCGAAGGAGCTATCTTATGGATGGACAACTTTGTCATTCCTAAGAATGCTAAGCAAGTAGATGCTGCACATAAATTTATAGACTATCTATTGCGTCCTGAAAACTCAAAAATCGTGAGTGAAGAGATTGGCTACGCCTCACCAAATATAGCTGCACGCGAGTTGATGGATGAAAGCGTACAAAACAACCCAACGATTTATCCTTCTAAAGTAGTATTAGCGAAAGCTGAATTCCAAGAAGATGTGGGCGATGAAGCATTGCAAGTGTATCAGCAGTATTGGGATAAGCTAAAAACTGGTCGTTAATCGTTTTGACTTAGCATTTTAAAAACAAAGTAGACTTTTAAAATAAAAACGCTGATCCTAGATGGTCAGCGTTTTTTGTGCCTTATAGATGTAAATCTCTCTCACCACCTTTTTCTTTCATTCTGCGCTGCTCGCGGCGCTGATAACTCAAACCAGATGCAGCAAACCAATGCAGCTTAGATGTTTGTAACAAGTCGCTCAGCTGTTGTAATTGTGTTTGCAAGGTTTGAGTCAACCAAAAATACCCCTGCCATTCAAATGCTAGATGCTGCACGCTCGGATACTCCGAGACAGCAATACGAGTAATGGGGCGAAATACTTCATCGCTAGGACTACGCAATACCGCCGCCATATGTTGCATCGCTTGGGTTAGCTCATTCTGATAATGTACCAATAAAATATGATTTTCTTTATCAATCTCAATATTTGCCAAACGCGGCGCAGCACTTAATAGTAAGTCAATCGTTCCAATAATATTACGATGGGTACGCTGAATCGTCTCGAGCGTTCCTTTCTCAATACCTGACTCACTTGCTGTCGCGGCGATATGTGGTCGTACAGCCAGCAGGCGTTTATTAATTTGCTGTAGCTCTGTAAGCAACGCTTTGTTAACAGGTACTTCATCCATGGGAAATAGCTTTGTATTTTGCTGCTGCATTAAATCATCTTTGACTTGATCAGTAGTATCAATATGTTTACCGACACCAGCGTAAAGGCTGCTACAAGCGTCAAGATTACTACTCAATAAAAATCGCCACATCAATGTCGACTTCAACGGCAAAATAAGTGTCACAGCCACCGAAACACCAGTGCCTAACAAAATATTTAGGGCACGGTATATACCGTCTTGGCTCATGTTACCTTGGCCTAAGTTTGAGACAATCATCAACATCGTAATACCAGTCAGTAAGCCTGTATAACCAAGATTCCTGACTGCCAAATAACCAATAATACTACTGACGAGACCGATGAGCGCATAATACACCCACACCCATGCGTTCACGCTATCATTGAACCACAGAATACCGAAGGCTGCGATAATACCAAATATGGTACCCAGTATTCGCTCTTTGGCTTTGGTATAAATAGCGCCTTGATACTGTAATAAACCCAAAATGATAAACACAGTAATGGTCGTCCACTCTCCATGTGGAAAACCAGTAAGCGCATTAACTATCAAAGCAAATATCACTGCCGCACCTAAGCGTATGGCATGCAAAATATCCGCATATTGATAACGGATATAAGGTTCAACAAACGGAGATATGACACGCTGCCAAAGGGTTGATTTCACGTAAGGCTACTCTTTTTAATTGATAAATAAAATGGACGAACATGCTATCAGCCACACCACTATTTATAATAGTAATAATCAAAAAAACGTCTCTTGCCTACCCAAAGACAAAAGACGTTTTACGCTCAAACTCTATTCACAAACTGCTGAACTTAAAATAAGCTCGACTATACTTCTAAGAAGTCTAATATACCTTCCGCAGCTTCACGGCCTTCCCAAATAGCTGTGACAACCAGATCAGAACCACGTACCATATCGCCACCAGCGAAGATTTTAGGGTTTTGCGTCTGGAATCTGAAAGTTTGCTTTTCGGCTGCTAGTACACGGCCAGAGCTATCCATTGCTACTTGCTGAGACTCGAACCAGTCAGCGGGGCTTGGACGGAAGCCGAATGCCATAATGACTGCATCACATGGAATGATTTCTTCAGAATTAGGAATAGGCTCAGGACGTTGACGACCACGGTTATCTGGTGCACCCAACTGAGTAGTAACGACTTTTACGCCGTTAACTTTACCGTTTAGGCCAATAATTTCAGTCGGTTGACGATTGAATAAGAACTCAACGCCTTCCTCACGAGCATTGACCACCTCGCGACGTGAGCCAGGCATGTTCTCTTCATCGCGGCGATAGGCACAAACTACTTTTTCAGCGCCTTGACGGATACTGGTACGGTTACAGTCCATTGCTGTATCGCCGCCACCGAGTACTACCACTTTCTTGCCTTTAAAATCGATATATTCTTCAGTATCTTTTTCCCAATCATTACAACGATTCACGTTAGCAATTAAGTAATCTAGCGCATCGTATACACCTTCCAACTCTTCTCCAGCAAAGCCACCGCGCATATAAGTATAAGCACCCATACCCATAAACACAGCATCGTATTCACTTAACAACTCATCGATAGTGACATCTGTACCGATTTCTGTCTCTAAACGGAACTCCATACCCATGTCTTCAAAGATGACGCGGCGATTGCGCATAACATCTTTTTCCATTTTGAATTCAGGAATACCAAATGTCAGTAAGCCGCCAATCTCAGGGCGCTTATCAAAGACAACTGGTTTAACACCGTTTCTGACTAAGATATCCGCGCAACCCAGACCTGCTGGTCCTGCACCAATGATAGCAACTTTTTTGTCCGTCCAAACGACTTCAGACATATCTGGACGCCAGCCAAGTGCAAACGCAGTATCGTTGATATATTTCTCAACATTACCAATAGTCACTGCACCAAAGCCATCATTCAGTGTACAAGCGCCTTCACACAAACGATCTTGTGGACAAACTCGTCCGCATACTTCAGGCAAGGTATTAGTACGGTGGCACAATTCAGCTGCCTGAAATATCTGGCCTTCTGTGGCCAGTTTTAGCCAGTTAGGAATATAGTTGTGTACTGGACATTTCCACTCGCAGTACGGGTTACCACACTCAAGGCAGCGATGCGCTTGCTGAGCAACGGCTTCGTTTTCGAAAGGTTTATAAATCTCAACAAACTCTGTTGAACGCGTTGCAATATCTTTTTTGGTTGGATCAAATCTTGGTACATCTAAAAACTGGAAGTTATTTTCTAAGCGTTTTGCCATGGTGCTATCTCTTTTATATAAGGCTCTTTTGCAGTGGGTGGCGACAGTCAGCGATGTTTCGTTTGTCTACAATCTAAGACATATATCGCTGCTGTCACGTACCTGCTGAAAACCTGTGAGTTAAAACGTTTCTAAAAACGGAACGCTGGCTACCCTAATTAAAGTCACTGTCGATCCATCAATACAATCCATTGATAGGATCAACAGTTACGTATCGGCTATTGCGGGTCGGCCATGGTAGTTTTAAGAAGGCTTGCGATGTTCGCCGCTTTTGGCTTAACCAAATAGAACTTACGAACATAGTGCTCAAAATCATTCAGAATTGTCTGACCCCATGCACTGCCTGTTTTATCTACGTGAGCTTCAATCACTTGTTGCAAGTGAATGCGATGCTCTTCTGTTTGCTCGCTCGAAATACGGTTTAGATCGATTAGCTCATGGTTGCAACGATCAAAGAAGTCACCTTCCATATCGAGGACATAAGCAAAACCACCCGTCATACCAGCACCGAAGTTCAGTCCAGTACGACCAAGAATTGTGACGATACCACCCGTCATATACTCACAGCAATGGTCACCTGTGCCTTCGATGACTGCATGCACGCCAGAGTTTCGAACACCAAAGCGCTCACCTGCTGTACCAGCAGCATATAGCTTACCGCCAGTTGCACCATATAGACAGGTGTTACCAATAATGGCGGTTTCTTGTGCTGTAAAGTTTGAGTCTTTCGGTGGATAAATAACAATCTCACCACCTGCCATACCTTTGCCCACATAGTCGTTGGCATCGCCTTCAAGCTCGATGTTTAGGCCGCCAGCATTCCATACACCTAAACTTTGCCCTGCAGTACCAGTTAAACGAAGTTTAATTGGCATATCGTTCATGCCAAGGTTGCCCCAAACTTGAGCAATCTCACCTGAAATACGAGCACCGATAGATCGATCACAGTTGCCAACAAAGTAGCTATAATCACCACCTGCACCTTTGCGAATGTTTACAAGCATATCGCTAATCATCTGCTCAGCAAGCAAGCCTTTATCAAATGGCTCGTTACGTTCTACCTGACAAGTTTGTGCTTTACCCACGCTGGCTGGATGACTAAATAGCAACGGCGTTAAATCGAGATGACGCTGCTTATCAGTATTGCCGTCTAGAATATCAAGTAAGTCAGTACGACCGACCAGCTCTTCCATGCTACGAACGCCTAGCGCTGCTAACCATTCACGCGTTTCGGTTGCAACAAACTTAAAGAAGTTAATGAGCATTTCTGCTTCGCCAATGAAGTGCTCATCACGTAGCTTGGCTTTTTGAGTAGCAACACCTGTTGGACAGTTGTTTAAATGGCAGATACGTAAGTATTTACAACCGACCGCAATCATCGGTGTGGTGCCAAAACCAAAGCTCTCTGCACCCAAGATCGCAGCTTTTACTACGTCCAGTCCTGTTTTTAGACCACCGTCAGTCTGGACACGTACTTTGTCACGTAACCCGTTCACTCGTAGAGACTGGTGAGTCTCAGCCAAACCTAGTTCCCATGGTGAACCCGCATGATGGATAGACGATAGCGGAGACGCTGCTGTACCACCATCATAACCCGAGATCGTAATCAAATCGGCGTAGGCTTTTGCAACGCCTGTCGCGATCGTACCAACACCTGGACGTGAGACCAATTTAACCGATACCAATGCATCTGGATTGACTTGCTTCAGATCAAAAATCAGCTGTGCCAAATCTTCGATAGAATAAATATCATGATGTGGCGGCGGCGAAATCAAGGTCACACCTGGTACCGAATAACGCAAACGTGCAATGAGCGCGTTGACTTTACCACCAGGTAGCTGTCCACCTTCACCAGGCTTAGCACCTTGAGCTACTTTAATCTGCATGACTTCAGCGGAACGAAGATAGGCAGGCGTGACCCCAAAACGACCAGAGGCAACTTGCTTAATCTTTGAGTTGCGCAATGTACCATAACGCGCAGGATCTTCACCGCCCTCACCAGAGTTTGAACGACCACCGATGGTGTTCATAGCCATCGCAATCGACTCATGCGCTTCAGGAGATAGCGCGCCTAATGACATACCAGCTGAATCAAAACGCGTCAAAATCTTAGAGATATCTTCTACTTCATCAACATCAATACTGTTATCAGTTTTCAGTTGCAACAAATCACGTAAAGTAGCAACCGGACGGCTATTAACTAGATCGGCATAATTACGGTAGTTGTCATAATCACCTGTACGTACCGCGGTATGCAAACTGTTAATCACATCAGGGTTAAAGGCGTGGTATTCTTTGTTGAAGACAAACTTGAGCAGACCGCCCTGATCTAGAGGGGCACGACGCTTAAACGCATTGGCAGCCAATTGTGCTTGATCAGCAGCAAGGTCTGCAAAGGTAGCGCCTTTGATACGACTTTGTACGCCTTTAAAGCACAAATTGACGACTTCTTCTGATAGGCCTACTGCTTCAAACAACTGCGCACCACGATAAGAAACAATGGTAGAGATACCCATTTTCGATAATATTTTTAGTAAACCTTTATCCAAGCCTTTGCGGAAATTAACGCGGGCTTGAATCGGATCACCAAGTAGCTCGCCAGTAGCAACCAAATCATCAATGACATCATATGCTAGATACGGATACACACAAGTTGCACCAAAGCCAATCAATACCGCTATTTGATGCGAGTCACGAGCAAGACCCGTCTCAATGATTAAGTTAGCATCGGTACGGATACCTTGCGCGATTAGATAATGATGTACAGCACCAGTAACCATAATGGCGTTGGCTGGTACTTTGTCTGCATCGATATCTTTATCTGATAAGACAATCAGTGTATTGCCTGAGCGAATGTTATCTGCCACTTGCTCACAAATAGCCACGATAGCATCAGATAGCTCTAGAGTACGGTCATAGTTTAGATCAATACGAGCCATCTTAAACGCTGGATCATCCAAAGTTTCAAGCTGCTGCATTTTGCTGGCTGACAATACTGGCGATGACAAAATAATACGATGCGCATCTCTCGCAGATGGTGCAAATACGTTAGTCTCAGCGCCTAAACAGGTCTGTAATGACATGACAATAGATTCACGTAATGGATCGATTGGCGGGTTTGTCACCTGTGCAAACTGCTGACGGAAAAAGTCACCGACATGGCGAATTTGCTGCGATAGTACAGCCATTGGCGTATCGTCACCCATAGAGCCGACTGGTTCTTGACCATTTTCAGCGTTAGGGCGAATGATTTCTGTACGCTCTTCATTAGTGATGTGATACATCTTCTGTAGCGCTTTTAGCTGCTCACCACGGCACGCTTGCGTTGCCAATGTTTCTTCTAGACGTTCATCATCACGGACACGCGTCGCTTCTTCACGCAACCATTTACGATATGGATGAGCCGTTTTTAGTAAAGTTGCAATAGCTGTTGTATCTAGAATTTGACCTGTCAAAGTATCAATGACCAGCATTTGACCAGGTCCAACGCGACCTTTTGCCAATACATCTTGTGGCTCATAATCCCAAACGCCCACTTCTGATGCAACAGTAATATAGCCGTTCTTAGTGGTTACCCAACGTGACGGACGCAAACCGTTTCTATCGAGCATACAGACCGCATAGCGTCCGTCTTGAATGACGAGACCTGCTGGGCCGTCCCATGCTTCCATATGCTGCGAGTAAAACTCATAAAACGCACGCAGATCCATATCCATGCTATCAACATTTTGCCATGCTGGTGGTACCAATATAGACATTGCATGAAACAGGTTCATACCGCCAGACATTAGTACTTCAAGCATATTATCTAAGCTCGATGAATCTGAACCAGTACTATTTACAAGTGGTGTCAACTTATTTAAGTTAGGCAGTTTGTCTGACTTTAGCTTTGGCGTACGGGCTTTAGACCAGTTGCGATTACCTGTGATGGTGTTCAACTCACCATTGTGAGCAAGATAACGGAATGGCTGTGCCAATGGCCAGCGCGGTAACGTATTGGTTGAGAAACGCTGATGGAATACCACGATATGTGATGCCAAACGCTCATCTTGCAAATCCAAGAAAAACGCTGGTAAATCCGAAGGCATTACCAAACCTTTATAAATAATAGTCTGACAACTCAATGAACAGACATAGAATAGCTCATCATCTGTTAAGCATTGCTCTGCTTTTTTGCGCGCAACAAATAGCTTACGATTGAAATCATCAGCTGCTAGATCATTTGGCGCGTTAACAAACACTTGCTTAAAGTCTGGCAACGTCTCACGACCAATCTCACCAACAATGCTCAAATCAAGTGGCACATCACGCCAGCCAGCCACTTCTAATCCTTGAGCTGTAATTTCATCGCTTAATATTTTTTGGCTATGTTTAGCTTTTTCGCTATCTAAATTAACGAATACCATGCCAACGGCAAAATTGTCCGTAATCGCAAATTGCTGCTCATCAGCAATCTGTTTAAAAAAGTCGGCAGGCGTCGCTAATAGTAAGCCACAACCATCACCAGTTCTACCGTCAGCAGCAACACCGCCGCGATGTGTCATACAACTTAAACTATGAATGGCAGTTTTTACCAAATCATGGCTTGCTTCACCCTCAATATGGGCAATTAGGCCAAAACCGCAATTATCAGAAAAATCATCTGGCGTAGCCAAGTGTGTTTGTGAGGAAATCATTGACATAGCTTGTCCTTTTAAGTAGACGGGCAGCTTACATTTCCAATGCGGAGTATAAGCTGGTACCCGTAAGCAGAACGGGCTGATAGTGGATATTCGTGTGTTCGAATTGGCAAATAGTGCAATGCTCGATAGACATCATACTCTAATGGGAAGTAAACCCTTGACCCTCCTGATCGTTAGTAGCTGTCTTGGCATGTGGTCCGTGTATCAAAAGATAGTAAGTAGCAGCCCTTGGCAACGGGTGGATCTACACCCTTAGATGCCTGTTACTCAATCAGTGATAGCTAATGCCGTCCATTTGAGCATTGTTTGTTATGTTGTCATGTTTAACACTTAGAGTTAAGCATATAACGACTTAATAACGGTGCATTTGTTTATCTTGAATATCTGACGCTCTGTATTCAAGCACTTTGTTTACCCTAAAAATAGTGACAATAAGAGAGGTTGCGTCACTTACAATAACCTTATTATAGAGGGTAAGTAACCGCGCTTGAGACAATAATATTTAGTAAATAACTCTAAAAACTACGAAAAAATTACTAAATAGTTGTTAAATAGACATTTTTTACGATAACTATACAGAACGTCGCCCACAGTTATATTAGTTAATGATTGTCGAAAAATCTAGTCTTTTCTATCGATTCATTAGCCATAAATTGTAAGAGAACTTATTACTATTGGTTATGAGACAAATAAAACTACTATGAAAATTTTAATGTGAATCGTATATACGCCATTTAGTAAAAGGCCTTAGTGATACTTAGCGTTAATAGTCAGTCGTTTATTACAACGATAAGATTGTTTTATATGATGTCAAAAAAAACCCACTAACAAGGTAGCTAGTGGGTTCAATTAATCCGGTGAATAAGAATTAATTACTCTTATCTTCTATTAGTGCTTTCATACTATCACTGTTATTTGTAGCAGAGTTAGCATCAGCGCTTTTACCGTTAGCACTTGAGCTATTGTTCGTACTACTAGGTGGTTTAGGTGTTGGCACTACTGGTAACTTCTTACTCGTATTACCATCTCCAGCTGGCTTATCTGTGTTATTTGTGTCTTTCGACGATGCTTCAGATATTGTTTGCACCTCACCACCAACCGTGCGCTCTTCACTAACAGACAACGTGGCAGAAGTATCTGCCGACTGACGAATACTTTTTTGAGCACTGCTATTGTTTGCGCTGCCTTGGTTGCCACGATTACTGTTAGCTGCTTGAGCAGCATCTATTTCTTCTTGTGAACGCGCTGGCACTTCTTGCTCAGTAGGTTCTAAATCGACGGCACGTGTACGTTTTGTACTCAAATCTTTTATAGGATCGGAACGTTCATAATTATCAATGATACTAACATACCGATTAATCTCTTCTGGTAATACACGTACATTGTTAGGTAATTTAAAGTCTATCAACTTTGCGGCTCCTACTGCTTCTTGTGGGCTACTCATAATCCCATAAGTCAGCATATAACGGACCTGTTTTTCATCATCAAGATAACGGAAATAAGCAAATTTATTGCGATCTTTACGGCCTTCCAAGTAACTAACAATCACGTCGTTCTCAGCAACATTCATTACTTGGACGGTCCACTTACCTTTATTAGCCAGCAAATAACGCTTGTCTTTGAATTCATCAGGGTAATCGCGTAGATCTTGAAACGCAGTATCGAAATCAATAGGCTGCACATCAGTATCTAGCTCATGCAACGATTCAACTTTCAGCGGCTGCTCAAACTCTTCGTCCAAAACCTCTGGAGCTGATATTGGTGCATTTTCAATTTTAGCTCCCCTGGCTGGCGTTTGACTGAACATCCATACTAACGCTGTGACTACCCCTAACAGTAGGGTCACTATTAGCCAAATCAGTGCTTGACGACTGTATGACTGGCTAGCAGTACGCGTTTTTGTTTTTGATGTTGCCATGAGGCGGTCCTTGATAAACACATGTTTAGCAGCATTGTATAAATGCTTATTCAAACTAGGGTACAGCTAACCAGACGGCTACAAGTACGAGATTTTAGTATAAACATATAAACGAGAAATTTTTGAGACGTTATTCACTATGTTTTGACAAAACTTCATGTAACAGTTGGTCGTCAAACTCATTAGTGAGTACCGCATCACCTATTGATTTTAACAAAATCAGGCGAATTTTTCCGTATTTCACTTTTTTATCGTGCCCCATTAGATCCAAGGCAGTTTCTACATCGATAGCTGGCGGAACAATAGGTAGGTTTGCTAACTCTAGGACACGCTTAATACGTACGACTTCATCATCAGTTAACCAGCCAATTTTTTGTGACAATTCAGCTGCTTGTAACATACCAGCCGCCACTGCTTCGCCATGCAACCAGTTGCCATAACCTTCATGTGTCTCAATCACATGACCAAAAGTATGACCAAAGTTCAATAGCGCGCGTACACCTGACTCTCTTTCGTCCTGTGCCACGACGTCAGCTTTATACTGACAGCAACGCTTCACTGCCTCACCAAGTACTGCCAGATCAAGAGCCATCATCGCAGGTAAATTTGCTTCAAGCCACGTTAAGAAACTCTCATCCATGATAAGTGCATATTTAATAATCTCAGCTACTCCAGCCGATAGCTCACGTGCAGGCAATGTCTTAAGCGTACTCATATCGGCAAGTACCATTTGTGGCTGCCAAAAAGCACCAATCATGTTTTTACCTTGCGGATGATTGATACCCGTTTTACCGCCAACACTAGAATCTACTTGTGACAATAGCGTCGTTGGAATTTGAATAAAATTTACACCACGCATGAAACTGGCGGCAGCAAAACCTGTCATATCTCCAATCACGCCGCCACCGAGAGCTATCAGTGTCACATCACGATTGAAATGCTCTGTCATCAGCGCATCATAAATTTGATCAATACTTGCCTGATTTTTATATTGTTCACCATCTGGCAATACGCATACCTTTACCGTAAACTGCTCTGCTAGCTCATCTTCTAATGCTGCTAAATACAAAGGTGCCACAGTGTCATTAGTGACAATCAAAACTTGACGACCACTGATATAAGGCGCGACTTGCTTCGCCATACTGCTATGTTCAGTCATAGATTGTTCAGTAATAACAATAGGATAATCATGACTTTGCGTGTGAACTATTAGGCTATCATGAAACGTTGGCATTACCATGTGTTACTCCCGAAGCACTTCAATGAGGTAAAAGTAAATCAGTCTACATATCAATCGTAGTTGCTAATCTTCTTGGTGCGTCGATGATATCGTAGGGCAATCGACGAATGACTCTAACTGCTGCATCAACTGATTGACCATATGACGTGGGTAAGTGTGACCAGTAGGCATAATAATATGTGCAATCTGGCGATAGAGTGGATCGCGAGTACTGTACAAATCTTGCAGTATCTTTCTAGGATTAGGCTGTTGCAATAATGGTCGAGACTTGTCTTTAGAAGTGCGCGCCAGTTGCACTTCGACAGGCGCATTAAGATAAACGACGATACCACGCTGCTCTAGAAACTCTCGGTTTTCGGCACACATAACTGCACCGCCACCAGTTGCTAATACGATTTGAGAATTTTGAGTCAATTCATCAATAGCACGCGTTTCACGCTCGCGGAAACCTGCTTCACCTTCTTTGGCAAATATCCAAGCAATATCGGCACCTGTCTGCGATTCAATATACCAATCACTGTCTACAAAAGTGCGACCTAACTGCTTGGCCAGCAATTTTCCGATTGTCGTTTTCCCTGCTCCCATCGGACCCACTAAAAACACCGACGGTAATTCCTGCCCCATAATACTTACTCAGCTAAATTAGGTATGATACAACGTCATTGTTATTCTGGCTAGTAATGAGCCGTGATTATTGTGAGTAAAATTTAGAGCACACTATCTATCGTTACATACATATCTATTGCAACGCTAAAATCGCTAATTTCACGCATAAAAAAAGTAAGCACTAAGGCTTACTTTTTTGGTAACCAACTGGACGAAAATCAATTTAAGCGGCTAGTACCGTCATTGATTAATTTTGGTGTCACAAAGATAAGTAGCTCTTCCTTATTGTTGCTACGTACATCGCGTCGGAAGGCACGACCAATATAAGGTAAGTCTCCTAGGAAAGGCACCTTATCTACACCGTTGTTGGTACGGTTTTTAAAGACGCCGCCTAATACGACTGTCTGTCCGTCTTCAATGATGACATTGGTTGATATAGAATCTTCAGAAATGGCAACCTGATTGTTGATGATTGTTGGCGTGCCATTAGTGATAACCAGTTGCAAGCCAATTTTACCATCTGGCGTAATGTTTGGTGTAGCCTCTAAACTTAATGCAGCTTCTCTAAAGCTGGTTGTTGTCGCACCACTGGCTGAGGCTTCTTGATATGGAATCTGAGTACCAGAAGAAACTTTCGCAGTTTGTTTGTCGGCAGTCAAAATCTTAGGTGTGGAAATGACTTCACCGCGGTTATCTGCTTGTAGTGCTGATAATTCAAGATCAAGCATCACATCCGACATGCTGAGCAAACCAAAGGCGATACTGCCCGCTGGGTTAGATACACCCAAATCAACGTTTAAGTTATCAGGACTAGTAATGTCATAAGAAGGATAAGAAACGGTTTGACCATTTACAGTCGTTGTCTCTATGTCAAAGTCTTTAAGATCAGCTAGTGTTTGATTGCTACCACCAACCAATAAGCTGCGGTTGTTGGCTGCACCATTTGACAAGATACCCCAGCGAACCCCAATTTCTTTACTGAAGCTATCTGTAGCACTGACAATACGAGCTTCAATCATAACTTGGCGAACAGGAATATCAATTTTACTGATCAATTTATGGATATTTTCGATACTGTCAGCAACGTCTTTGATAATCAAAGTATTAGTACGCTCATCAACCGTTACCGTACCACGATTGGATAACAATGTATTATTATCCTCACGATTTGATAGACCACTATTATTACCAGTCGCACCGCTTCCTTGAGAAATAAGTGTTAAGACATCTTGTGCTTTTGCATAGCTCAAACGGATGTACTCAGTACGTAGGGGAGCATATGACTGAACAGCTTGCTGCGCTTCAAGTTCACGTGCTTCTTGCTCAGCTAACTCAGCAGAAGGTGCTACCAAAATTACATTGCCATTTTCACGTTTGCCTAGGTTTTTGCTCTTTAAAATAATATCGAGGGCTTGATCCCAAGGGACATTAATCAAACGCAAGGTGATGTTGCCAGCGACTGAGTCACTAGCAACGACGTTCATTTCAGTAAACTGAGCTAAAATATCTAGAACGCTACGAACCTCAACATCTTGGAACTCCATAGATAATGGTTCGCCACTATAGGTTCTTTCTTCTAACGTCGGCTCACGTAACAGCTCAGGCTTGTTGATACTGATATTTAATTGGTTACCTGATTGGTAAGCCTGATATTCATAGTCGTCATTCATATTAATAGTGACAACACCATTTTGGCCCTGGTTTTTAGTATCAATACTACTAACAAGTCCATTATTGATATTTAGACGGCGTAGCAGGTTTCTAGGCACCGTACTACCTGTTAATCGTACCACCAACTTGTTGCCTTGACGCTGCACATCTACTGGGATAGCTTCATTAGAAAGTACCATACTGACACTGCCGCCACCATCATTTCCCGCTGAAAAATTGACCGAGCTCAGACCATCATAACTGTACTGCCTGCTCACCTGTGAAGAAGCAAGCTGTGGATTTAACAGTGGGTTAACTCTTACTACCATCGTATCAGCTGGTACTTCATTCTTCACGACAACCTTGCTGGTACGTACAGGTGTCACTGGTACAGTAGAGCTCTCAACAATAGGCGTCACGATTGCGGTCGTTGTCATACCATTATTGTTATTGAGCACATCTTGAATTGGGTCACTGGTAATAACTGGACGATTAGGATCAGTGATGGTTAATAACAAATCATTGCCTTCAATCGCTGTTGTATAGTTTCCCGACTCTTTTAAACCAACAATGAGACGCGTGGTACTGTCACTACTTAACGTAGTAACATCATTAATCGCACCGATATTATATTCGTTGAAGCGGCTAGCAAGCCCGTTCTGTACTTGTTCAAAATCTAGGACTAAACGACTAGGATCATCAAGCTGATAGGCTGCTGGTAATACTGGCAATCCTGTAAATCCTAAACGCATTTGTGTTACTGCAGGCGCAGTCTGAACTACTGAAACGTTGTTAATACGCTGAGCCGCATAGGCACTACTACTTACTGCCACCATGCTCAGTGCCAGTGCTGAAACGGCAAGAGAAGAAGAAACGCGGTTACTCATCGTCATTACCTTGTTATTGCGTACTGTCATTATTTATTCCTCAAAAAATCTGCCGACTTAGCTTATAGGGGATACCAGCGACTGAGGTTTTTCTACAAACCCTGCGCGGCTATCTGGCACAATTTCAATCAAGTTAATCTGTGTCGGCGTGATTTCAACAATACGGCCGTCATTCAATCCAAGATAATCGCCTACTTTAACACTTGCAACGGAACCATCAGGCCGCTGTATCAATCCATATCGCTGACCTTCGGGCGAAATCACTACACCTCGAAAGACCAATTGCGACAGTTCATACTGCTCAAGTGGTTCTTTTATTCTATTGATATCTGGGCGCACACCATCTATAGAGGTGGTAGGACCTTGCACATTGACTAAACTTGGCGGTAAAAATGGACTACGCTGCGAACTAGCGCTATACACAAAATCCTCTACCAGCTCAGCTTTGGGCGGCGGCTCAATAGGCTGTGCAGGCTGATTGCGAATATCAGTCATTGCTTGCTCTGCCATACCTATACGGTCGCTACACCCTGTCATAGATAAAACAGCGACACTTAAGGCCAATAGCATGGGTATTTTTTGGATACTCATTAGTTGCCTCCTGCATTTGCATCAGTAGCAGCGGCTTCACCACCTTCAGGAGCCGCTTCTTTAGAGCGATAAGTCTTAGTTTGCAAGACTAGATTAAGCTCTGGCAAAACATCCAACGTAGGCTGCGGATTACTGACCTCAAAATCATGCATCGTAATGATTCGAGGGAGTGCAGCCAGACCACTGATAAAGCTACCAAACTGATGGTATTCACCCAAAGCTGCAATACGTATTGGCTGCTCAATAAAGAATTCATTTTCAATTTCAGGCTCTACTGAAATATCTTGAAAACGGATATTGCTACCAACGCCTGTCATATTTATGCCTTCTACCAATTCTGACACACGCGTATCTTTCGGTAATTGGTCCAATAAGGTATTAAATTCAGCTTCCATCTGGACCACTTGCGCTTGATAAGCCTCTAGATGACGTGCGCGAGATTCTTTTTCACGGTAGCTATCGAGCAAGGTCTGTTGCTGGCTCTCAGCCGCATTGATCTCATCAATCTTGCTACTGATAGGTAACGCCCATGACAACGCTGCAATAAAAGTGATAATAAGACCAATGACTGTGACCTTTACAGGCAATGGCCAACTGCCATAATTTTCTGAATCTAGCGACTCAAAACTACGGCGAAACTCATTGAAATCGAATTGCTTTTTAGGCTTTAAAGCAGATTTCTTGGTTTTAGAGAGGCTCTTTTTGCGGATAAGCTTCATAACGCACCTCCTGGAGCAGCATCGGTATCAACAGTAGTCGGAGTTTCCGATTGTACTCTAGTCGTTACTACAAACTGTACATAGCTGTCTTCAGGATAAACAGGTCGCGGCTGTTCACCAGTATTAACTGTATTATTGAGAGCTGGAGCAGCCTCATAAGCACTAATATTCTGTTGAATATTACTCACTGCTGAGCCGCCCATCCATTTACTATTATCAAGGTTGCGAATCAGGCTAGACACAATATTTGGATTGTCTGCTAAGCCTGTCAAAGTTAGGACATCACCTTCTCGTTTAAGGTTATTTAGATAAAGTGCTGGTGGAATAGCTTTGGCGAGATCATCCCATAAACGTACAGGTACAGGACGTCGTCCCTGCAAATCTTGGATGACTTGCATACGTGAAATAATATCTTCACGGCGCTGCTCTAAACTGTCAATTTCGGTCAATGCGGTGTCTAAGCGAGTATTTTCTTGTTCGATCAATGCGTTGGCATCAAGCTGCTCATCAAGCTCGTTATTAAAATAACTCCATGAAGCAAAAGCGGCTAATAGCGTCAGCAGCGTAACTGCCACTACTAAAGTAATGAATTCTTTATTGCGACGTTCACGCTCTTCTTGTCGCCAAGGTAAAAGGTTAATACGAGCCATTAGTCGAAGCTCCTTAACGCAAGACCACATGCAGCCATTAAGCTTGGCGCATCAACTGCCAATTGCTCATTGTCAATATTTGGTGCAATCGTCATATTAGTGAAAGGGTTGGCAACACTAACAGTCACACCAAGTTTTTGTTGTGCCATACCAGCGAGACCAGCTATAGAGCTGCTGCCCCCTGCAAGCACCACATGATCAATACTGCTATACTGACTTGATGAAAAATAAAACTGTAAAGAGCGCGTGATTTGTTGAATAGTGTTTTCTATGAAAGGGGTTAGCACCTCAGGATAATAATCGTCAGGTAAGGTACGTTCGCGCTTACTCAGTGTCGCTTCTTCTGCTGACAAGCCATAGCGATTTTGTATTGCCTCGGTCAGCTGAGCACCGCCAAATAACTGCTCACGACTATAAATAAATTCGCCATTCTTGGCGATATATAGGGTAGTCTGATTGTGGCCAATATCCACTAATGCTACTAGTTCTGGTACATTTGGTAAGCTATCCACCATCAATCCAAACGCACGCTCGATTGCATGAGATTCAATATCCATGATTTTCGTTTGTAGACCACCAAACGCTAAAGCGTCGACACGCTGATCGACGTTTTCTGAACGAGAAGCAGCTAGCAACACTTGAACCATACCTTCGCTAACCAAAGACGGTCCTAACACTTCAAAGTCTAGGTTAACGTCTTCTAACGGATACGGTATATACTGATCAGCGTCCAAACGAATTTGCGCTTCACGTTCCACATCGCTAAGTGCTGCATCCATGTCAATAATTTTGGTAATCACTGCAGAGCCAGAAACAGCAGTCGCAGCATTACTACCTGCGACTTGGCAGCGCCTTGCTAAACTCGTTATAATATTGCCGACAGTCTCTGTATCGACTAGAATCTTATCGACTACGATACCTTCCGTTAGTCTTTCAATACCATAAGATTTCAAATGGAACATGCCCTGCTGACGTTGTATATCAACCAACTTTACTGAAGTGGCACAAATATCCACGCCAATCAAATGTTGACTCTTGGAAGTAAATAGCCTCACTAGCTCTATACCTTATATTAAGTGTACAATCTGGTAATTATTTGTAATATTTCAACACAATACTTTACTTAATTGATAGATTCAAGCATTTAAAAATATATTAAGGCCAACTTACACATTTATTATGACCTGCCTATTTTGTTCAAGGTATAATAATATTGTCTGCTACAAATTCTAACTAATAAGTCTTATTATGGCCAAAACAAATGCTACCGCTCGTCTCATTCGCTTTTTGGTGGGACTCTTTATCGCTTGTCTAGCATTGGCAGTTGTTCTAGCACTTGCTGTACCTATTGGTTTTTATGGGATGGCAATGTATTTATCGCCAACCTTACCAAGTACACAAGAGATCAAAACAGCCAAACTAGAAATGCCATTACAAATTTATAGTAGTGATGATAAATTGATTGGCCAATATGGCAATCGTTTATCGTTACCAGTTAGTTTTGATGAGATTCCTGAAGATTTAACCCATGCCTTTTTAGCTGCCGAAGACGCCGCTTTTTTTCAGCATAGCGGTATTAGTATTAAAGGTCTTGGTCGAGCTGTTACCGAAGCAGTCACTGATGACGATGGTCAGACAGGTGGCTCTACCATTACGATGCAGGTTGCCAAAAATTACTTCTTAAGTCCAGAACGTACTTTGAACCGCAAGTTGACAGAATTATTTTTGACTCGAAAAATTGAAGATGAACTAAGCAAGAATGATATTTTGACATTATATGTCAACAAAATTTATTTAGGTGAAGGTGCTTACGGTATTCGCGCGGCGGCTAAAAAATACTACAGCAAATCATTAGACAATCTAACTATTGCTGAAATGGCCATGTTAGCAGGTCTACCAAAGGCTCCTTCTAAGTATAATCCTGTTGCTAACCCTAGCCGCGCATTGACTCGTCGTAACTGGATTATTGGACGCATGCATGAGCTTGGCTATATTAGCCAAGCTCAATACGATGAGGCGGTCAACTCTCCTATAGGTATCAAACTATATAAAGAAAAGCTCGATATAAACATGCCTTACTTGGCAGAAATGACGCGATCCTCTTTAGTCGAACGTTATGGCGATCAAGTCATGCACAGTGGTTGGCGCGTTCGTCTCACGGTAGATAGCAAAGCGCAAACAGATGCAGAAGCAGCAGTAGTGACAGGCTTGATTGCCTACGAGCATCGTCATGGTTGGCGAGGAGCTGAAGCAAATGATGAGCCTCTTGAAAACTTCCGACGCTACAGCAATATGTCTCCTGCCAAAGTGACTAAAGTCAACTCTCGTAGCTTTGATGCCGTCTTGCAATCCGGTGAAGAAGTGACCATTAATTGGTCTGGTATGAAATGGGCACGTAAATATATTTCCGCTGATCGCATTGGTTATTATCCTAGTAACGCCAGTCAAGTCGTTAAGATAAACGACATTATTCGCGTGATACCTACCGCGAATGGTAACTGGCAGTTAGGTCAAATACCTAAAATTCAAGGCAGTTTGGTCTCGTTAAATCCAGAAACCGGCGCTGTCAATGCGTTAGTTGGTGGCTTTGATTTCCACCACAGTAAATTTAACCGCGCTTTACAAGGTTGGCGCCAGCCTGGATCAACCATCAAGCCCCTTGTCTATACAGCAGCTTTAGAAAAAGGTTATCGTCCAGATACAATAGTCTCTGATGAGGCTATTCAAGTAGGTGGGTGGAATCCTAAAAACTCTGATGGACGTTTTTTAGGGGATATCACTTTACGTCGTGGTTTATACTTATCACGTAATCTAGTGTCTATTCGATTATTGCAAGCTATCGGTATTTCTGATACACGTAGTCTGTTGAATAATTTTGGCCTAAACAAAGAAAAACTACCGACAACCCTATCATTAGCATTAGGTACAGGACAAGCTACACCATTACAAATGGCAACTGCTTACTCTACTTTTGCCAATGGTGGTCGTCGTATTCAACCATATTTTATAGGTCAAATTTACAACTATAGTAACAAACTATTGTTTCAAGCCAATCCAAGCCGAGCTTGTGCATCATGCTTTAATGAACAACTAGATGAACTTAACAATACATTAGTTGAGGAACACAACCAAATAACTGAAGATGGTGATCCAATAGATTCCGTTCAGAAAGAGTCAGAGAATGAGGATGAAACTAACACGGCAGCTGATTCATCAGTATATGACTCCGGCCCGCAGTCAGACCGCTTAAAAGCGCCAGCTTTACAGTATACTAGAGCAAAGCAAGCACCACGTATATTACAACCTAGAGTAGCGTTCGAGATGGCAGATATATTGCGTGATGTGGTTCAACGTGGTACAGCGAGAAGAGCGAAAGTGCTAGGTCGTAAAGATATTGGGGGTAAAACAGGTACAACCAATAAAGCTAAAGATGCATGGTTTGCAGGATTTCATCCTACCAATGCAACCGTCGTTTGGATGGGTTTTGATCAACCATCAACAATGGGTCGCCGTGAGTATGGTGGTGTAGCAGCTTTGCCAGTTTGGATAGATTTCATGAAAGCTCAACTAGCCAATACTCCATACCAGTGGGTACCAAATGATTATGGGTTTACCATTAATGAAGGAAAACCATCTACTACAAAATCTGATTCGAAAAAACCAGCTGTGGCTCGAACACAAAAACGTGAATCATCGCAACCAGAAACTAGTGAAAATGCGCAATCCTTACCAACAGCCGATTCAGACAATAGCCGCGCTACTGATGATGTACCGCAAAACCCGTTAAGTGTAACACCCGTCCAGCGCATGCCAACAATGCCAGAATAACAAATCAAGCAGTACTTAGTTTAAAAAGAAAAAGGCTTACTCTATCATTACTGAGTAAGCCTTTTCTATGTGCTGTAGACTATGGCCTACCCCATTTGATCGTATTCTCGATCGGATCAATCAACATCTAATAGAAATGTAAAATTATCTATTAGAATTCAACCATCCCTGCACGTAGCTGTTCGATTAAGTCTAAAAGTTGTTGGCGCCATTCCCGTATTGTTGCTTCGTCAGGTAACCACTGATTGGACAAGGTGACAACATTGACAATCAAGTCTGGCGATGTTGAGCTATTACTCGATGTTTCATCTACGATCGTATCTGGTGGTACTGCATAAAGACAACGCTGATAAGCGCGCTCTATATTGGCAATAAACCCTTGCTGTTGTAATTGCTGCAAGCGCTGAATCTCGGGAGATATTTGTGTACGCTCATTCAGTGCTTGCTCAATATCAAGCAATGTCGGTGACGTCATATTCAAGCTATAGAAATGACCAAGTTCTTGGATAAATGCTAACAAAGCACCGTGCAAATGAAAAATAGCGGTCTCGCAATGTGCTTGATATAACTGCTTATCATTAGTATTTCCTGCAGATTGACAGGATAGACGACAAAAATAGAGCTTTTGATTGGTTCGATCTGCTTGATATTTAGCGACGCGCGTTTTATCTGCCATTGATTACTTATCCTTCTATGAATAGTGAATTAAAGCATATTTTCCAGTGTACTATTTTTTTAGATCATAGCACCATGCCTTTTTTGATTTTTTATACGCACAAAAAAGCCAGCGACTAGGCTGGCTTTTTCATTAAATTAAGCATGAGTCAAAAATATTCAACACAATTAATTGTCTTGGTTTAACTCTTGAGCGAATGCTTCATCAAAGCTTGCAAAATCTTTGCTATCCGTACTTGCAGTCATATCAAACGCTGCATTAAGATCTTTATCTTGTAGCTTCTGATCTGCTTTTTCTTTACGTGTCTTATGATAAGCAAGACCAGTACCTGCAGGAATCAAGCGACCAACAACCACGTTTTCTTTAAGACCGCGTAGCTCATCTACCTTACCAGTCACAGCAGCCGCAGTTAGGACACGAGTTGTCTCCTGGAATGACGCCGCTGAGATAAAGCTTTCAGTTGCTAGACTTGCTTTAGTGATACCAAGCAATTGACGCTCAAACTGTACTGGGAACTTATCTTCCGCTTCTAGCTTAGCATTCAAGGCTTTGATATCAGCATACTCTACCTGATCACCTTTGAAGTGGCTTGAATCGCCACCATCAGTGATTTCAACTTTACGCAGCATCTGACGAATAATAACTTCGATGTGCTTGTCGTTGATTTTTACACCCTGCAGACGATAAACATCCTGTACTTCGTTGACGATATAGTCAGCAAGCGCAGTTTGTCCTTTCAAACGTAAGATATCATGCGGGTTCTGTGGACCATCAGCGATCACTTCACCACGTGCTACCGTTTCGTTTTCAAAGACGTTGATTTGACGCCATTTCGGGATTAGCTCTTCATGTACTTCACCATCTTCGTTGGTGATGATGAAACGGTTCTTACCTTTGGTTTCTTTACCAAAGCTAACCACACCAGTCATTTCTGCCATGATGGCATGATCTTTCGGACGACGTGCTTCAAACAAATCAGCAACACGTGGTAGACCACCGGTAATATCTTTCGTACCAGAAGAAGCTTGTGGTACACGGCCTAAGATCGAACCTGCTGCAACCTTCTCACCATCACTCACGCGGATGATAGTTTCAGCTGGTAAGAAGTAAACAACTTCTTTGCCTTCGTCAGTGTTCAAGATGATCGCAGGACGTAAGTCTTTTGCTGAGCTTGAACGGTCACGAGTGGCTAAAATTTCAAATGAGCTCATACCAGTAGCATCATCAACCTTCACTGTTGCAGTGCTACCATCAATGATATCACTGAAGCGTGCTGTACCAGCAAATTCAGTAATAATTGGATGCGTATGCGGATCCCATTTAGCGATAGTTTGACCACCTTCGACCTGCTCTTCGTCTTTTACTAGTACGCTAGAACCATAAGGTACTTTATAGCGCTCACGCTCACGGCCAAGCTCATCGGTCAATGCGATTTCAGCTGAACGAGATACGATGACTAAATGACCATCAGTATGTTGAACCGTCTTCATGTTCTCGAAGTGTGCTTGACCAGCATTACGTACAGAGATGCTATTGTCTACAGAAGCCGAGCTTGCTGCCCCGCCTACGTGGAATGTACGCATAGTCAACTGAGTACCTGGCTCACCAATAGACTGTGCGGCCATAACACCCACTGACTCGCCGATATTCACTTTATGACCACGAGCAAGGTCACGGCCATAACATTGTGAACAAACGCCATGTTCGACATCACACGTAATTACTGAACGTACCCAGATATCATCAATCGCGTTGTTATCAAGGACGTTGACCCAGTACTCATCGATCAATGTACCTGCTGGAATCAATACTTTATCAGTATCATCATTGTAGGTAACATCACGAGCAGTCACACGACCCAGTACTAGCTCACCTAGCTTCTCAATGATTTCACCACCTTGAATATGTGGTTTCATGAGTAGGCCTTCTTCAGTACCACAATCATCGCTCGTGATAACCAAATCTTGTGCCACATCAACTAGACGACGAGTTAGGTAACCTGAGTTAGCCGTTTTCAGTGCCGTATCTGCTAGACCTTTACGTGCACCGTGAGTTGAGATGAAGTACTGTAGTACCGTCAAACCTTCACGGAAGTTAGCTTTAATCGGTGTCTCAATGATTGAGCCATCCGGCTTAGCCATCAGACCACGCATACCAGCCAACTGACGAATCTGTGCCGCACTACCACGAGCACCAGAATCTGACATGATAAAGATAGAGTTGAATGATTTCTGCTCGTCTTCTTCACCTTGTGCATTGATAACTTTATCTGTTGCCAAGTTGTCCATCATCGCCTTAGCGACTTTGTCATTGGTACGTGACCAGATATCAACGACTTTGTTATAACGCTCACCAGCAGTAACGAAACCTTGCTCAAATTGATCTTCGATTTCGCGAACTTCGCCTTCTGCCACTCCGATAATTTGCTTCTTAAGTGGTGGGATGACCATGTCATCGATACCGATAGACACACCAGATAGCGTTGCTTGAGCAAAACCAAGATACATTAATTGGTCAGCAAACATAACGCTCTCTTTTACGCCAACTTTACGGTAGCAAGAGTTGATTAAGCGAGAGATATTTTTCTTCGTCATCTCTTGGTTGCACTCATCAAACGTCATACCTTTAGGCATGATATTCCAGATAAGTAGACGACCAGCAACCGTATCTTTGATACTGATTTCTTTAGTCTCATTACCTTCTTCGTCAATTTGCGTTTCAGTAACACGCACTTTTATCTTCGCGTTTACATGTAGGTCGTTTGAACCAATTGCACGCAATGCTTCATTAACGGTAGCAAAAACCATGCTCTCGCCTTTAGCATTGATAGACGAGCGACTGATATAGTATAGACCCAGTACAACATCCTGAGATGGTACGATGATCGGATCACCGTTCGCAGGTGACAAGATGTTGTTGGTAGACATCATCAAGGCACGTGATTCAAGCTGCGCTTCTAGCGTCAATGGCACGTGTACGGCCATTTGGTCACCATCGAAATCGGCGTTGAATGCAGTACAAACAAGCGGATGCAACTGGATGGCTTTACCTTCGATCAATACTGGCTCAAATGCCTGTAAACCCAAACGGTGAAGTGTTGGTGCACGGTTAAGGAGTACTGGATGCTCACGGATAACCATGGCCAGCATATCCCAAACTTGTGGCTCTTCACGCTCTACCATCTTCTTGGCAGCTTTAATCGTCGTTGCTAAGCCATGAGACAATAGTTTGTTATAAGTAAATGGCTTGAATAGCTCTAGTGCCATTTTCTTAGGTAGACCACACTGGTGCAGGCGTAGTGTTGGACCCACAACGATAACCGAACGACCAGAGTAATCGACACGCTTACCAAGTAAGTTCTGACGGAAACGACCTTGCTTACCCTTGATCATATCTGCCAAAGATTTCAATGGACGTTTGTTACTACCAGTGATGGCACGACCGCGACGACCGTTATCAAGCAACGCATCCACTGATTCTTGCAACATACGCTTTTCGTTACGCACGATGATATCAGGGGCGCTCAGCTCAAGCAGACGCTTAAGACGGTTATTACGGTTGATCACACGGCGATATAGATCGTTTAAATCTGACGTCGCAAAACGGCCGCCTTCTAGCGGTACTAGCGGACGCAAATCTGGTGGTAGTACTGGTAAGATGTTCATTACCATCCACTCAGGCTTGTTATTAGAATCACGGAATGCTTCTAATAATTTGAGACGCTTAGACATTTTCTTAAGCTTAGTCTCAGAACCAGTTTGCGGAATCGCTTCACGTAGCTCATCAATCTCAAGATCCATATCGATATCTTTCAATAGGTCTTGGACAGCCTCAGCACCCATCTTGGCAGTGAATTCGTCACCAAACTCTTCAAGCGCTTTGTAATAATCTTCATCATCAAGCAACTGGTACTTTTCTAAGCTGGTTAGACCAGGTTCAGTGACGATATAGCTTTCGAAATATAGAACGCGTTCGATATCACGTAGCGTCATGTCTAGCAATAGACCGATGCGGCTTGGTAATGATTTTAGGAACCAAATATGCGCCACAGGACTGGCTAGATCGATATGACCCATGCGATCACGACGAACTTTAGCAGTGGTAACTTCAACACCACATTTTTCACAGATAACGCCTTGGAACTTACGGCGCTTATATTTACCACATAGACATTCGAAATCTTTTACTGGACCAAAGATTTTGGCACAAAAAAGACCATCACGCTCAGGCTTGAACGTGCGATAGTTGATGGTTTCAGGCTTTTTTACTTCGCCGTGCGACCATGACTTGATGACGTCAGGTGCGGCTAAAGTAATTTGAATGCTATCAAACTCTTGGTTACCGTTGCCGGTAGGGCTTTGCATGATATCGAGTAAATCTTTCAAGTTGCTTCTCCGTTATCTTTATAATCATCTGACAGCGTACCATTAACGCAGATAAGATGAATGAAGGCAATGAATAGGGTTGAGACAAATCACTAAAAGCAGCAGCAATAAAGCAGACTGCCTTTAGTGGACAACTAAGTTAAACAACGGGCTAGTTGCTTTGTTTTAACTCAATATTGATACCCAGTGATTTGATTTCTTTGGTCAGTACGTTGAACGACTCAGGCATGCCTGGATCCATGTACTGCTCACCATCAACAATGTTTTTGTACATACGAGTACGGCCTTCAACGTCATCCGACTTCACCGTTAGCATTTCTTGCAACGTGTAAGTCGCGCCGTATGCTTCTAGTGCCCATACTTCCATCTCACCGAAGCGCTGACCACCAAACTGTGCTTTACCACCCAATGGCTGCTGCGTTACTAGAGAGTAAGAACCTGTTGAACGTGCATGCATTTTGTCATCAACCAAATGGTTAAGTTTGAGCATATACATATAGCCCACAGTTACTTTACGGTCAAATTGCTGACCAGTACGACCATCATATAACGTTTGTTGACCATCACGATCCATACCAGCAAGCTCTAGCAAATCTTTGACCTGGCTTTCTCTTGCGCCGTCAAATACTGCGGTACCCATCGGGACACCGCCACGTAGGTTGGCTGATAGCGCCATGATGTCATCATCACTCAAGCTATCAAGATCAACTTGCTCGCCGCCGACTTGGTTATAGATTTTGTCCAAGAAGTCACGTAGCTCTTTGATCGCCGCTTGAGATTTGAGCATACCGTCAATCTTCTCGCCCAAGCCTTTCGCGGCCATACCCAAATGCGTCTCTAGAACCTGACCGATGTTCATACGAGATGGTACACCAAGTGGATTCAATACGATGTCAACGGTATTACCGTTTTCATCATAAGGCATGTCTTCAACTGGCATGATGCGTGAAACAACACCTTTGTTACCATGACGACCAGCCATCTTATCACCAGGCTGAATACGACGCTTAACCGCTAGATATACTTTAACGATTTTTTGTACGCCATGCTGCAAGTCATCACCAGCGGTTAATTTGCGTTTTTTCTCAGCAAATTTCACATCGATATCTTTTTGCTTATCAACCAAGTAATCAGAAATCTGGGTCAAACGCTCAGAGATTTCTTCTTCTACTGGTTGGATATCAAGCAATGTCTCAAGGCTCATATCTTTCATATCAGCCAATGCCATAACCGTACCAGCTTTCAGACCAGCACCGCCGCTAACTTTTTGGCCATCTAGTAGATTACCAATACGACCACGTGCTGCTTCTTCAAAGATACGTAGCTCTTCTTTCAAATCTTTGCGGTAGCTATCAAGCTGCGATTTTTCAATCGCTCTTGCGCGTGCGTCTTTCTCAACGCCATCACGGGTAAAGACCTGTACATCGATAACCGTACCTTTACTAGAAGTCGGTACACGTAGTGACGTGTCTTTTACATCCGCCGCTTTCTCACCAAAGATAGCCCGTAGTAGTTTCTCTTCTGGCGTTAGTTGCGTTTCACCTTTTGGCGTCACTTTACCAACTAAGATGTCACCAGCGTCAACTTCAGCACCAATATAGACAATACCTGCTTCATCAAGACTTGATAGCGCTGCTTCACCAACGTTTGGAATATCAGCAGTGATCTCTTCTGTGCCTAGCTTGGTATCACGAGCCACACAAGTCAATTCTTGAATATGAATCGTAGTGAAACGATCTTCTTTAACTACTTTCTCAGATAGCAAAATTGAATCTTCGAAGTTGTAACCATTCCACGGCATAAATGCGATGCGGATGTTCTGACCTAGTGCTAGCTCACCAAGATCCGTTGAAGGACCATCAGCCAAGATATCACCCAAAGCAATCTCATCGCCTTGGTTAACAATGATACGTTGGTTGATACAAGTGTTTTGGTTAGAGCGCGTGTATTTGATCAAGTTGTAGATATCGATACCCGCTTCACCAGCAGTCATCTCGTCTTCGTTTACACGAACAACGATACGTGATGCATCAACATCTTCAATCACACCGCCACGCTTAGCGATAACACAAACACCAGAATCACGAGCAACGTGACGCTCCATACCAGTACCTACCAACGGCTTATCAGCACGTAGTGTAGGAACAGCCTGACGCTGCATGTTCGAGCCCATCAAGGCACGGTTAGCATCATCATGTTCTAGGAACGGAATCAGACCTGCTGCGACCGATACTACCTGACTTGGTGATACGTCCATATGCGTTACTTTTTCAGGCGGCATACGAACAAATTCACCATAGCTACGTACACTCACCATCTCATCAGATAACGCACCATCTTCGGTCAATGGTGAGTCAGCCTGTGCAATGACAGTACCTACTTCTTCAATCGCTGATAGGTATTCAATGATATCCGTTACTTTGCCATCAATCACACGGCGATACGGCGTTTCTAAGAAGCCAAAGCTATTGGTTTTAGCAAATGTCGCTAGTGAGTTGATAAGACCAATGTTTGGACCTTCAGGAGTCTCAATAGGACATACACGGCCATAATGCGTATCATGTACGTCACGTACTTCAAAGCCTGCACGTTCACGAGTTAGACCACCAGGTCCTAATGCTGATACACGGCGCTTATGGGTAACTTCAGACAACGGGTTGTTCTGATCCATAAACTGTGACAATTGGCTTGAACCAAAGAATTCTTTAACCGCAGCCGCTACAGGCTTAGAGTTGATCAAGTCTTGTGGTGACAAATTATCTGATTCAGCAGAGCTTAGACGCTCTTTAACCGCACGCTCAACACGTACTAGACCAACGCGGAATTGGTTTTCTGCCATCTCGCCTACTGAACGAATACGGCGGTTACCAAGATGGTCAATGTCATCAACATCGCCGCGACCATTACGAATTTCGATAAGCTCTTTTAGAACGTTAACGATATCGTCGTTGGTCAATACACTGCGTTCGCGCTGTACATTAGGATCATCAGAGTTATCAAATTCTAGACCAAGACGGCGGTTAAATTTCATACGACCAACGTTCGATAGATCGTAACGATCTGCATTGAAGAACATGCTTTCAAACAGTTTCTCAGCAGTCTCAACCGTTGGTGGCTCACCTGGACGCATTACTTTATAGATTTCAATCAATGCTTCTTCACGGCTTGACGTACTATCAGCACGTAGCGTATCAGCAATATAACTACCTTGATCGATATCGTTAGTGAATAGAATGCTAAATTCTTTAAGCGCTTCACTGGCTTCAAACGCGCTTAATTTAACCAATAATTCATGGTCAATTGGCGTGTTCGCTTTAGCAATGATTTCGTCATTAACAACGATATCTTCCGCTAAGATACGCTCGTATAGATACTCATCAGGCACAGCAATCTTCGTCATACCTGCTTCTTCAAGCTGACGGATGCGACGTGCGTTGATGCGTTTGCCCTGCTCTACGATAACGTCACCTTCTGGTGATACGATATCAAACTGAGCCATCTCGCCACGTAGACGATCAGCAACTAGATCGATTTCAAACTGCTCTTCGCCTTTATAAACCGCAACTTTATCAAAGAATAAATCTAGGATTTCAGAAGTTGTTAAACCAAGTGCACGTAGAATGATTGATGCCAGAAGTTTACGGCGACGGTCAATACGAGCAAATACTAAGTCTTTTGCATCAAATTCAAAGTCTAACCATGAACCACGGTAAGGGATAATACGTGCGTTATAAAGCACTTTACCACTTGAATGCGACTTACCTTTATCATGGTCAAAGAACACACCAGGTGAACGATGTAGCTGAGATACGATAACACGCTCAGTACCATTGATAATGAAAGTACCGTTAGCCGTCATCAAAGGCATCTCGCCCATGTAAACGCTTTGCTCACGAATATCTTTGATAGCCGCTTTGCTGTCTTTGTCTTTGCTATCTTTGTCTTTGATGATCAAACGGATTTTGACACGCATAGGCGCAGCAAACGTTGAACCACGTAAGATACACTCACGCTCATCAAATTCAGGCGTGCCTAGATAGTACTCAACAAATTGCAGCTCTGCATTACCAGAGTGACTCTCAATTGGGAAAATAGAGGAATACGCAGCTTGCAAACCAGTATTCTCACGAGCTTTTGGCTTTTTGTGCTCTTGCAAAAATTGCTCATAAGAATCTACTTGAATAGACAGTAAATAGGGAACGTCCATTACAGTGGGCAATTCAGCAAAACTTTTGCGAATACGCTTTTTTTCAGTATAAGAATATGCCATCGAGAGTCCTTACAGTAAACGTGGAAACAAATTAAAAGCGTGGCCAGTCAGCATAAATACGATGCAAACGCGGCGACGTAAACGATAATATAAAACGGGTCTTCGTGTTCAGTTCATGTCTTTTCTGTCAATTACTACTTTACTCTTCAGTGCTTACCTAGCACACTTCACTTAATCTCGTCGTTGCTTGCTAAATTCATGGTAAGTGAATCAGTCTATATGACTGTTGCAACCAGAAAATTCAATATCGCATAGCCTACAATGAATTACTTATCAGGCTTGATTTACTAATACATTGTTGGGAATTAACGTCTATTAAGATTGCATATATACCGCTTGCCATCTAGACTACTTATTACCAACTATATCCCCTACACATACAAACTGTCTGTAAGACTAAATATCGACAGTCATGCCACATCAAGTAGGCAACTATGATCAACAGCTTTTTTGAGAATTAATAATAATCGGGGTAACTATAACTTTTAGAATCAGTATAAACTATAGTGTTAATAGGAAAGCATGCAGACACAAAAAAATGCCAAACATCTACAGACGTTTAGCTCATATTAACTGATTTCAAAAACTGGCATGTGTGCTTGCATGTATATCGTCTGTCCTTTTGATGGGTATCCACCGTGATGTTGCATACGTATGTTGGCAGACACAAAAGGTCAAGCTACGAATTATAGTAAAAAAAAGCTGGCAATGCAAGGCATTACCAGCTTTTTTTCGTACAGTAATTAAACTTATTTTAGTTCAACAGTTGCACCAGCTTCTTCAAGTTTCTTTTTCAACTCTTCAGCTTCAGCTTTAGATGCGCCTTCTTTGATTGGAGCTGGAGCGCTTTCAACCAAATCTTTCGCTTCTTTTAGGCCAAGACCAGTAGCTTCACGTACGGCTTTAATTACGCCAACTTTCTTCTCGCCAAAGCTGGCAAGAACTACGTCAAACTCGTCTTTTTCTTCAGCAGCAGCAGCAGGACCAGCAGCAGCAGGTGCAGCAGCAACAGCAGCTGTTACGCCGAATTTTTCTTCCATGTCGCTGATTAGCTCAACGATATCCATTACTGACATTTCAGCGATTGCATTTAACACGTCATCTTTAGATAGTGCCATGAGAACTCTCCGTTATCTGATAAAAATTAATTGATTCTAATATCGCTTTGATTGCTTGTCGACATTTCAAATAGGTGTGACAATAAAGTGCAACCAAGATTAGCGATGTTAAAGTTACGTTAAAACAAGCAATTAAGCAGCTTCTTTTGCGTCTTTGATTGCCGCTACAGTGCGAACGAACTTGCCAGGAACAGCGTTCATAGTCTGGACAAGCTTGGTCACTGGTGCATTCATAGTAGCCATCAAGATAGAGATTGCTTCGTCGCGAGTTGGTAGCTTCGATACGCGCTCTAGCTCTTCTGGACCATAAACTTCACCACCGACTGATACTAATTTGGTCTCTAAAGCTTTGTTATCTTTGCTAAAGTCGAAAACGACTCGAGCGGCAGATCCCAAATCTTCCATAGAGAAAGCCAAAAGTAGTGGACCAGTCATACGGTCTGACATGCTCTCAAACTTAGTGCCTTCAAAAGCGCGTTTTGCTAGTGTATTTTTTACCACTTTTAAAACAACACCTTTTTCACGAGCTTGTTGGCGCAGCTGAGTAAGCTGTGCAACACCAATACCGTGATATTCGGCAGCTACTGCTGAGTAAGCATTAGCAGCAACTTCAGACACTTCAGCCACAACTTGTTGTTTTTGTTCTAGCGTTAATGCCATAAGTTGACTCCTTTAATCTTATCAATCAACTTATAATAAAAGTGCTAAAAACAACGTTTTTATACGCTTGAACTATAAGCTAAGACTGACTTGATACGACACATTACCAGTAGATTCAATTAGTAAAAAAAGTATCTATTGGTAACGACTGATTACGGCACCGTTATCAGAATGACGTTGAGTAATAGTTTGAAGATTATAAATAATCATATCGCCCTATTCGCTCTTGTCTTAAACTGTGTGGGCCACCGTCTGCGTAGGACAACTAAGATTTTCATCTGTCGTCGATTAACAAAAGTGACTCATCATTATAGTAACTACCCGAAGATTATTACCTATAACTTTAAACCACTCTCTACCTACGGTCTTAGACAGCGTAGCAAATACTACGCTGACCTAATTCTTTAAAAACCATTTGTGTTTGTCATTCAAAATATTTGAAGCTCAAATACTGAAAGACAAAGACTTTAATTATTTAGCAGTACGATAAGGTACTGGATCGATCGTTAGACCTGGACCCATAGTGCTAGACAAGGTAATTTTCTTAATGAAAGTACCTTTAGAAGTAGCAGGCTTAGCACGCTTTAGGTCTGAGATTAGTGCTTGAGCATTTTGCATAACTTGCTCAGCAGTGAAACCTACTTGACCGATAGTGCTGTGGATGATACCAGCTTTATCAACACGATACTGAGCTTGACCAGCTTTCGCATTAGTCACAGCTTCAGCAACGTTTGGCGTTACTGTACCAACTTTAGGGTTAGGCATTAGACCACGTGGGCCTAGGATAGTACCTAATTGACCAACAACACGCATTGCATCTGGAGCTGCGATAACAACGTCAAAGTCCATGTTGCCGGCTTTGATTTGCTCTGCTAGGTCTTCAAAACCAACGATGTCTGCACCAGCTTCTTTAGCGGCTTCAGCAGCAGCACCTTGAGCGAATACAGCAACGCGTTTGGTTTTACCAGTACCAGCAGGTAGGTTGGTTGCACCGCGAACTACTTGGTCAGATTTACGTGGGTCAACGCCCAAGTTTACTGAAATATCGATAGACTCTTTGAATTTTAGCGCTGGCAAATCGTTTAGGATTTGAACCGCTTCTTCAATAGTGTACTGCTTTTCGTTATCAATACGGCTTTGAATTTCTTTTTGACGTTTGGTTAGCTTAGACATTATACACCCTCCACGGTAATACCCATTGAACGTGCAGTACCAGCGATGGTACGAACAGCAGCGTCAAGATCAGCTGCAGTTAAGTCTGCATCTTTAGTCTTAACGATTTCTTCTAGTTGTGCACGGTCAACTTTACCAACTTTAGCAGTGTTCGGTGTACCTGAACCTTTAGCAATACCAGCAGCCTTACGTAGTAAGTATGCAGCTGGTGGTGACTTCATGATGAAGGTAAAAGACTTATCGCTGTATACTGTGATCTCAGTTGGGATCGGCAGACCTGGCTCTTGGCTTGAGGTCGCAGCGTTAAATTCTTTACAGAACGCCATGATGTTCACGCCTTTTTGACCCAAAGCTGGACCAATAGGTGGTGAAGGATTTGCTTTGCCTGCAGGCACTTGCAGTTTGATGTAACCATCAATCTTCTTAGCCATGTTACTCTCCTGAATGGGTGATAGCGCCAAATTAACAGGGTATATACCTAATTAAATAACAGCTCCCCGGTTGATGAATATTTTGCTATTTTAGTCTAGTTTTTCAACTTTACTAAACTCTAGCTCAACCTGTGTAGGTCGATTAAATACGTTTACCGTTAGATGTAGCTTAGACTTCTCATAATCCACTTTTTCAACCAACCCTTTAAAGTCAGTAAACGGACCATCGATAACCAACAACTCTTCGCCTGGCTCGAATAGAGTCTTAGGACGTGGGTCAGTTTCAGTCTGGTTCAAGCGGTTTAAAATGCGATCAGCTTCTACTTGTGTAATCGGTGCAGGCATCTCAGGCGTACCACCAATGAAACCCATAATACGAGGACAGTCTTTTACGATGTGCCAAGTATTGTCGTTCATTTCCATTTGGATCAATACATATCCAGGGAAGAACTTACGCTCACTTTTACGTTTTTTGCCGTCTTTCATTTCGACGACTTCCTCAGTAGGAACCAATACATCACCGAATGACTCAGTGAAGTCACTACGATTAATACGATCAGTTAATGAACGTTGTACTTGTTTTTCATATCCTGAAAACGCTTGGACAATATACCAACGCATATCACGCTCCTGATCATTATAAATAAGTCGTTATAAGTAAATATCTTATTAATAGTCACTAATACGTGCTATTAACCGATAAAAATACCAACGAACCAATTAAAAAAGTTATCTAATAACCAAATAAACAAACCTGCAATCGCAATCACGACAATCACTTGCCATGTGTATTGAAAGGTTTCGTCTTTACCGGGCCATGTCACTCGGCGAAGCTCAACAGCAGCGTCTTTTAACAATATTTTAAAAGCACGGCCTTGGTGCGTTAACGCCAAACAAACTAATGCAAATACAACAAGTGCGACAATAATACCAATACGTACCCAGACGTCGTTGGCGGGTTGCCAATAGCCTGGTAAGTATTGATTTACTAGAGTCGCACCGATTAATACAGCTGCAGCAAGTAGCCACAAAATCAAATCTTTTGCTGAGCCAGTCTTAGCCACTTCAACAGCAGTAGTACCGCTAGCTGAAACGTGCTTATCTTTAGACAGCATTCCACCAGCACCCGCCTTGGTATCAGATAACTTAGTCTCGAGGTTATCTTGATCATTGCTCATAAAGAACTCGCTTCGGAGATGGTGGGGTACAACAAAGATGTGATAAGAAGATGGCAGGCGATGTAGGACTCGAACCTACAACCCTCGGTTTTGGAGACCGATGCTCTACCAATTGAGCCAATCGCCTATGGGTGTAAAGGACAGCATTATACAATATTTAGCATAGAATGCAAGCCCTTGGCGGTAAAATTATTAACTTTACCTGATTTGGCACTACGGTAGTCTAAAATAACGGCTACCGTTGAGTGCAGCGATAATATAACAAGCTACGCCACAGATTACAATATGCTATCTAATAAATAATTGTCCTTATCATACATATCGTAAATGATTGCTTCGCTATAGTTTTCAATTCTAAATTTTTCAGCACAATTCTAATAACTATTTGTTATTTTGTTTAATAAAAAAAGGCCACCCTGATTAGGATGGCCTTTTTTATGACTAACTCATAAGCTCATTACTGAGACTTAATGATTAGTTCAATACGCTAGCAACAACACCAGCGCCTACAGTACGGCCGCCTTCACGAATAGCGAAGCGAAGACCTTTG
>NZ_JBQSVH010000017.1:0-64457 GCF_052376135.1 Psychrobacter sp. AOP7-C1-14
GCTCCCCGAGATATAGAGCGTTATCTCTTTTTTATTATCATTTTTAAAATAAAGACACGCTCTAATCATTACAAGGCCGTTATGAGCAAATATCACTAAATGGCGACTAGATCCTGTACTTTGTTTTCGACCATTGTGTCGCCTGTGCCTTGTGACACTACCTTGCCACGTGATAGCACGGTGTAATTGTCAGCCAGCTCTTCTGCAAACTCATAAAACTGCTCAACCAGTACAATTGCCATGTCACCTTTGTCAGCTAAGTCTCGTAGCACTCGGCCAATATCTTTAATGATAGATGGCTGGATGCCTTCAGTGGGCTCATCCAAAATCAGCACCGTTGGCTCAGATGCTAGCGCGCGCGCGATGGCCAGTTGCTGCTGCTGACCGCCCGATAGGTCACCACCGCGGCGATGTTTCATCTCATCGAGTACCGGAAAAATCTCATACAAATGCTTAGGTACTTGTTTTGACTTGCTACGTGAGAATTTTGCCATGCCGATTAAGATGTTTTCTTCTACGGTCAGTGTCGAAAAAATATCGCGACCTTGTGGTACATAAGCCAAACCTGAGCGGACGCGTTGCTCTGGCGACATTTTACTGATGTCTTTGTCATTGAGCAAAATTTGCCCTGATTTGATGGGTAGGATACCCATTAGGCATTTAAGTAGGGTGGTTTTTCCCACACCATTACGTCCAAGTACCACACTGCATTCGCCGATGGGTGCTGTAAGTGAGACGTCTCGCAAAATATGACTGCCGCCGTAATATTGATTGATATTGTTAACTTGCAACATGGCTGTCTCCTAAACGCTCAACTTTTCTAATGTATTGAAGGAAGTCGTCGTTCATTGGCTTTATTATTAATTGAATAAATTGCTTGAATATCGATAGCAGTACTACGACAATTATCGACCTAAGTAGGACTCAATCACGGCCTCGTTTGCTTGCACTTCGGCCAACGTACCCTCAGCCAATATTGCTCCCTGTGCCAATACTGTGACTTTTTCACTGATGGCATCAATAAAGGTCATATCATGCTCGACCACTACTAAGGTATGGTTCTTTTTTAGGCGTAGACACAGCTCGGCAGTATGCTCAGTTTCCGCGTCAGTCATACCTGCCACAGGCTCATCAAGCAAAATCAGTTTTGGACTTTGCATCAGTAGCATGCCAATTTCTAACCATTGTTTTTGACCGTGAGAGAGTAGTCCAGCGGGCTTGTTGATTTTGTCCGTTAAGCGAATTTGCTCAAGGGTAGCATCGAGTGTGTCGCGAGTATCGGCATTGAGTTTGTTAAACAAGCTTCTGACCACACGTTTATCTTTCGGCGCGGCAAGTAGTAAGTTATCCATCACCGTAAAGTTTTCAAAGACAGTCGGTTTTTGGAATTTACGCCCGATGCCTGCTTCAGCGATCTGTTCAGTAGATAAGCTGGCAAGATTATGGGTTTGACCAAAAAATACGCTGCCTTCAGTAGGACGGGTTTTACCAGTGATGACATCCATTAGCGTGGTTTTACCTGCGCCATTTGGTCCGATAATACAGCGTAGCTCACCTTCTTCGATATACAGTGATAAATTATTAAGTGCTCGAAACGAATCGAACCAAACACTTAAGTCCTCTAAATACAATGCAATACCATGGCTAAAGTCTACGCCTGATGGTTTTGGATGGGTGCGACCAGTACCGCCATGATTGCGCCCATACTCATTGATAAGCTGTTCGGTCGTTGATGGTTTATCACTTAGCATCACTGTTTCTCCTTTTTGAAGCGATCGAACAAGCCCATAATGCCATTGGGCAAAAATAACGTAACGACGACGAATAATCCGCCCAGTATCAACAGCCAAAATTCAGGATAGGCAACCGTAAAGTAAGTTTTTACAGCATTGACTACACCAGTACCTAATATCGCGCCAATCAAACTTCCTCTACCACCAGTCGCTACCCAAACGGCTATTTCAATTGAGTTCACAGGGTTCATTTCACTTGGATTAATAATCCCTACTTGCGGCACGTATAGCGCACCTGCGATACCAGCAATGACAGCGGACAATACCCAAGCAGATAGCTTGTACCACAACGTACGATAACCTAAATACTGCAAGCGGTTTTCGCTATCACGAATCGCGCCCAGCACACGACCATAAGGCTTATTCATCAAATAACGCAAACCAATATAGGATGCCAATAATGCGAGAGCAGTAGCGAAGCATAGCACCGCACGGGTAGATGCAGCAGTAATGTCATAGCCTAAAAGCGTTGTAAAACCAGTGAAACCGTTGTTACCGCCAAAGCCTGTCTCATTACGGAAGAACAGTAAGGCCGCTGCATAGACCATCGCTTGGGTGATAATAGAAAAATAAACGCCTTTGATTTTGGAACGAAAGGCAAAGAAACCAAAAATAAAAGCAACTAAGCCAGGCACTAATACTACTAGAGCAGCTGCCCACCAAAAGTGCTGCGTACCAGCCCAGTACCATGGCATCTCAGTCCAGCTCAAAAAACGCATAAAGTCAGGTAAGCCATCGCCTGCTGTTTCTCGTGTGAGGTACATGCCAAAAGCATAGCCGCCCAAGGCAAAGTATAGGCCATGTCCCAAGCTCAAAATGCCGGCATAGCCCCAGACGAGATCTAGCGCTAACGCTACCATGGCCAGTGCCATGATTTTGCCAATGAGAGTAATCCAGTAGGCTGAGAGGTGAAAGGGCGAAGTCTCAGGCATAAGATGTAGCCAAGGTAGTACTAGTAGTACGGCAAAACACAATCCAATCAAAACAGCACTACGCGGCGTATCAGACAGTAATTTGGTCAGTATCATAGGAGTCTCCTTATTCGACAAAGCGGCCTTTGAGTGCAAATAAACCTTGTGGCCGTTTCTGAATAAACAGAATCACAAGAACCAACAACACAATCTTTGCCAATACCGCACCGATACCAATCTCAAGCACCGTACCACTGACACCCAATCCCAAGGCAGCTAGTACAGCACCCCATACTTGTCCGACACCGCCCACTACAACGACTAAAAAGGTATCAATGATATAGGTTTGACCTAGGTCAGGACCTACATTGCCTACTTGGGCAAGTGCACAGCCAGCCATACCAGCGAGCCCAGAGCCCAAACCAAATGCCATCATATCGATACGTGCAGAGGGAATACCGACAGAGCGAGCCATTTGACGGTTTTGGGTGACAGCTCGTATAAATAAACCAAAGCGCGTTTTGTTGAGTAAGTACACTAAGAGCGCCACAACAATGACCGTAAATACGATAATGGCGATACGGTTGTAAGGAAGTACAAGGCTTGATGATACTTGATATGCGCCGCTGAGCCATGCCACATTGCTGACTTCAACATTCTGAGCACCAAAAATCATCCGTACCAATTGCATCAGGATTAAGCTCACACCAAAGGTGGCTAATAAAGTCTCTAGCTCACGCCCATACAATGGGCGAATGACAATGCGCTCAATGATCATACCGATGATGGCGCTGACTAAAAATGCCGCTGGAATAGCAGCAAGTAGATACCAGCCCGCCATATCTGGCATATAAGCTTGAAATAAGTTTTGAACTATATAGGTGGTATAAGCACCAATCATGATTAGCTCACCGTGCGCCATATTAATCACGCCAAGTAAACCAAAAGTAATCGCAAGACCAAGCGCCGCCAGCAATAAAATACTGGCGGTGCTCATACCTGTGAAAATATGACCTGTCCATGTGCTGACCTCAATACGGCGTGACACACTGGATTCTGCATCGATAAGCGCCGCTTTCAGTGTGGCATCTACATTATCCGCGGCAAGGGCGGACTGAATATCGACTAATACTTGTGGACTATCGCTATCTGCGAGTAGGTTTACAGCTGCAATCTGAGTAGGCAGATCGCCATTTTCAAAATCTATACGAGCCTGTAGTGCCGTCAATGCCTTTTGCACATTGGCATTGTCTTCATTTGCTGCTGCAGTGGTGATAATGGCTGGGTCGACTTGATCGATGTTGTTAGCCAAAATCTTCACAGCTTGTAAACGCTGTGCTGGCTTGTCAGAGGCTAGCTTTACCTTGGCTTGACCAAAAATGAGTGCTGAGCGTAATGCATTGGTCAGTGTGACTTGTGATAAATCACTTGGCCAGTCTGAAGTTTCCTTCTCGTCAGGATAAGTAAATAATTGATCATCTGCATTGAGTAAGTAAGCTTGGCCACCGTTGCCTTGATACAGCTCATCATTGGCAATGAACTCCACCAAACTATCTAAACTCTCAACTGATCCTGGCCACTCACTTAGCATGGCTTGACGCTTACTAAAATCACCTGCCACAAACTGCGTGATTGAATCGCCTGAGTTGATAGTTGCTGTTGAGGTATCTGTGATGGTTTGAGTAGAAGCAGTGATGCTCTCAGGTGAGACCAACGATTGCTCACTATGTGCGATATCCGTATCGTGATCATGTATTTGACCATCATGATCGGCATATGCTGTAGTGGTGAAAGTCGTTATGCATAATGCCATCAATGCAAGTAATCGTAGAGGTGCACAAACTGAAAAACGGGCCGTATACTGTATGATTGCACTGACTGATGCTTGTGGGCTATTACCATTTTTAGACGATGTTTGCCCTACAAACGGGCGTAAAATATAGTGCTGCATGTGCGGCTCCCTGTTTTTCACAGACAACAAACCCTTAGTCTCCACTGATTAATAGAATAAATGACAGAAGTATTTATAAGGTTTGGAGGTATTTAAAAATTGAGAGTAAGTGTTGAAAATAAATGTGGAAAGTAGGCGCTTGGTTTTTATTGGTGTCGCTTATCCATCCGCCTACTACCCACTTACTATCCATGTATTTTTCAGTATCACCTTACTTAGAGGACGGTTTATTCAGGAATATACTCGCTCCATGGTTGTGCTTGGATGACTTCTGGCGTTTTAAAAATCGTATCAAACTGTCCATCAGCACGAATTTGGCCAATCATGACAGGCTTCCATAGATGATGATTTTCTTCATCCATTTTTAGCGTGTAGCCTGATGGCGCATCGAACGTCTGTCCCGCCATGCTAATACGCACTTTGTCGACATCGGTAGTGCCAGCTTGTTCAACAGCTTGCTTCCACATATTGATACCAACATAAGTGGCTTCCATTGGGTCATTGGTTACGACTTTTTCAGCATTGGGTAGGTTTTGGTCTAGCGCATACTGCTTATAGCGTTTAGTGAAATCGTTATTGGTTGGATTTTTGATCGACATAAAGTAGTTCCACGCCGCCAAATGACCTTGCAACAAGCTGGTATCGATACCGCGTAGTTCTTCTTCACCGACTGAGAATGCCATCACTGGAATGTCTGAGGCGTTAATACCTTGGTTGGCAAGCTCACGATAGAACGGAACGTTTGAGTCGCCATTGATGGTCGATATTACCGCTGTCTTTTTGCCCGTTGAGAATTTTTTGACGTTGGAGACGATGGTTTGATAGTTACTAAAGCCAAATGGGGTGTACTCTTCCATGATGTCTTCATCAGCCACGCCTTTCGATTTTAAAAATGCTTTTAAAATCTGATTAGTCGTACGTGGATAGACGTAATCAGTACCTAATAACACAAAGCGTTCAGCACTGCCGCCTTCTTCGCTCATCAAGTATTCGACCGCTGGAATAGCTTGCTGGTTGGGTGCTGCTCCAGTGTAAAAGATATTTTCTGACTGTTCTTGTCCTTCGTACTGCACTGGATAGAACATGAGCCCATTTAACTCTTCGACTACTGGTAATACTGACTTACGTGATACTGAGGTCCAACCACCAAAAATGACATCCACTTGATCTTGAGTCAGTAGCTGACGGGCTTTTTCAGCAAATAATGGCCAATCAGAAGCGGGATCGACGACGACTGGTTCTAGCTGCTTGCCGAGCACGCCACCATTGGCGTTGATTTCATCAATCGTCATCAATGCGGTATCTTTCAAAGATGTTTCAGAGATGGCCATGGTGCCAGACAGCGAATGTAGAATGCCGACTTTGATGGTGTCGCCATCAGCAGCAGGCTCGGTGGTTGTTTCTGTACTTGCTTCAGTGGTTGTCTCTGTCGATGCCGCAGTTTCGGCAGGTTTTTGACACCCAATAAGGCTCAAGCTGCCAACGACGGCCACTGCTAGTACTGAAAAACGTGATTTTATTTTTCCGTGTGATTGAGGGTCTACTACTTGAGTATTGGCTAAAATTGGTAACGAAAACATGGACATCTCCTAATAAATACAAAAGGTAAAATACTGTTCCTAAACACTTATTAAGAGTTCAAGTTCCGTGCCAAGTTAAAAAAGCCAATAATCGGGTAATAATCAAGCAATAATTAAATTTTGATTAATATATTCATTAATTTAGTGCAGTATCACCAATAAATTGCACCATAAAGGGGAGGTGAACAAAAAATGGTGCAATGTTAAAAACCAAATTGTTGAAACTGAATAGCTACCATATGAAGAGGTTTATCGTTAAAAGTGTTTCTTATCAAAAGTGCTTTCTGCTAAAAGCATTTATTGCCAAAGACTTGTAAAACAGCTACGGTAATATCTCTAAGATAGTTAATATTTTGCGCGTTAAGCCAACGCGTGGCTGCCATGATGGATTTTACTGCTAAGGAATGATATATGAATGCACAATTAACGGATTTGTCTGTCTCAACAGGCTGTGGCCGCGCATTATCGCCACTTAACCAAATGACAGGATTGACTATCTTGCCACTTGTACTTGGTAGCAGTGTCGTCTTGGGACTGTCTTCGGCACAAGCGGCGACCAGTAATGTCGAGCAAGTGACGATTTATCAGGGGCTGGCGAGCGTAACACGTTCATTGCCTATCACAGGTAGCGGTGAGCAAACGGTAGTGTTTTCGTGCTTGTCACCTTATATGGATAAAGAAAGTCTAAGCGTACAGGCGACGGATAATGTCAATATTGGGGAAGTCAGTATCGAAGAGCTGACAGGTGAGCAGGCAGCCCAGTGTCAGTATCAAGGTGATGCTAAGGTACAGACGCAGCAAAATACCTTAGCCAATATCAATGCTGAGCTAGAAGCAGCACGGTTAGCAAAAGCCTATTTACAGAATTTGACTAAAGCCACGCAAGTCAATACAGATAGCACAATTGCCAATAGTGCACGCGACATAGAAACGCAAGCAACCAGTATTAATCAAAGAATTTTAGAGATTCAACAGCGCCAAGCGCGTGCCCAAGACGCCCTTAATCAACTGATGGCAGGCAGCGCGACATCGACTTTTAACAAAGTGACACAGGTGAGTGTACGTACAGCAAGCCGCTCACCGAGTAGCGTTAAATTGCATTATCAAGTGCAAGGCGCAGGTTGGGAGCCTGCATATCAAGCTCGCCTAAACACAAACAGTGACCAGTTAAATATTACCGCTTCTGTGATTATTGCTCAGCAAACTGGCGAGAACTGGACAAACGTACCACTGACACTTAGTACTGTTAATCCCAATCAAAGGACGACTGGGCAGCTGCCGTATGTACAGCGTCTATCATTATATGAGGAGCGCGAAGATGCTCAAGTGAGACGTGAATTATCTATGATGGATGAGTCTCCTGTTGTGATGGCGGAGCCTGCTTACAGTAAAGGTGCAGGGGCACCTATGGCACCGCTACCCAATTTCACGGTCAGTAGCCAAAACAAAAATGGCATCATTGAATATAGCTTACCGCAGTTGGTTAGTATTCCGAGTGACGGGAGACGGGTACGCACAGTGATTGGAGAGCAATCTGGTAACAGTAAGTTATGGATTCGCAGTACACCGAGTGTCGAGACAGCCGCCTATTGGTATGCATCAGCGCCGTTTTTGACACCAGACTGGGTTGATGGTTCGCTACAGCTGTACCGTGATGATAATTATGTGGGTCAGTCGCGTTACAATTATCAAGTACTAAAAGAACAAGGGATTGGATTTGGTCGTGATTCAAATATGCTCGTAAAAGAGCTGACCAATGAAGATAAGCAAGGTGAAAAAGGTGTAATAAACCGCATGCAAACACTGACAGCCACCAAGTCCTATCAATTTACCAATCAGCACAATCGTAGCGTAAGCTTACAAGTGCTAGGCAGTGAGCCTATCAGCCGTGATGACAGTCTAAAAGTGGCGATAACGCATACGCCGCCTGTGACTGAGCAAGATTGGAATGACAATCAAGGTATGGTGGCATGGGAGTTTGACTTACCAAGTAAACAGTCACAAGTAATACGTTCGACTTCCCAAATCAGTTACCCTGCCAATAAGTTATTAACTGGCAATTAATAGGTACTGCCCGTTAGTACTATCTTATTAAAAAGAGAAGTCAGAAGTAATATCCTTGCCTCTATTAAGAATGACCCGCATAACGAAAATGATTATAAAAGGAAAGCTATGTGTATTGTTGCTATTGCTTGGCAATTATTTGATGATCTACCACTGGTGCTACTGTCGAACCGTGATGAGTTTTTGCAGCGCCCAACTGAGCCGTTACATCAATGGGCTGATCAACCTATTTATGCTGGACGTGATAAACAAAGTGGTGGCACGTGGTTAGGTATTCATCAGCAATCCTCACCAGCTCAGGAGCTAGAGTATCATCACCAAAATGGCCGTTGGGCTTCGGTATTAAATTTTCGTGATGGTGTGCAGGCAAGTAGTGACGAGCGCTCACGTGGAGCACTGGTCACCGAGTTTTTAACAGGGGATTTAAGCCCGATGGATTTCGCACGGCAGATTGATTTGCAAGGTTATGCGGGTTTTAATCTGATCATTGGTGACGCTGCGCAAGCTGTGATCGTCAATAATCGTGGTCATGCACCCACGCCACTATATACAGGTCTGCATGTTATTTCTAATGGACAACCAGAGGACAGCTGGTTTAAGACAGAGCGTTTACGCGGACGACTACGCCAAGAAGTGCTCCCACTGATTGCGGAGGATAGTTCCCCTGCGTACTGGCAAGAGGCGGCTTTTAACGTCTTGTTAGATAATACCAAAGCACCAGAGGATAAGCTGCCTATGACTGGCGTAGCAGTTGAGGTAGAGCAAATGCTGTCATCTGTTTATATTGAACCCGTCGCTTTTGGCGTTACTGAAACCAGCAAACCTACTTATGGTACCCGCACTCAAAGTATTTTGACATTGCGCAAAGAGAAAGGTACGGGTGCAAGTTGTGCCGCTAGTATTATTAGCCGTGAGTTCAATAATCACTGAAAATGACCATTAGTAAACCATAAAAAAACACCCACGGTAATTGCTAACATTCTAGCTATTATCATGGGTGTTTTGCATTGTGCTATTGAGTGACTCATTACATAAGCAAATGGTTATCTTGCTCAGGAAGGATCAGCTCTTGCTTTAGGGGAAGTTCGCGTACTAATTCTTGTAAAGCGCGACGATAGACCCCTCGTTTAAAGTGAATCACTTGTCCAAGTGGATACCAGTAGCTGACCCACTGCCAATGGTCAAATTCAGGTTTCCCTTCATCGAAGCGAATATGTTGAGTATTTGGCTCATCTAAGCGTAGCAAAAACCATTTTTGTTTTTGCCCAATACATAAGGGGTGCTGGCCATGACGTACATAACGTTTTGGCAAACGATAGCGCAACCAGTCTTGCGTGACTGCCAGTAAGTCTACGTGACGCGGATGTAAGCCGACCTCTTCCCAGAGCTCGCGATACATCGCATCCATTGGCGTCTCCCCGCGGTCGATACCACCCTGCGGAAATTGCCAAGCGTTGTGACCAATACGTTTTGCCCACAGAACCTGCCCTTGTGTATTTGCCAAGATGATGCCGACATTGGCGCGAAAGCCGTCTGCATCTATCATGACTAAACCTTTTTAATTTGTCTAAAATAGCTTGTTCTGATTTGAAACCGTGACAGCAATCGTAGTTATTATAAGGTGATTGTTATCGATATCTGTTCAAAACAAGATTCATTACCGTTATTAAACCAAGAAACAAGCAAAATGTGTAACAGTATTTTGCTATAAAATGTTTCACGAGTTTTACCTTTTAAAATCAACTATTTACAAACGAACTTTTGTAGGTTTTTAATTGGGGTTTTTATGCACGTATAGATGGATAGGGACAGGCATATGAATATACGGTTACTTAGTAAACTATCGGAGTGCAATCTCTCGTTATGTGGTAAATAGTTAAAACATACTCGTCATCGGTAAGCGAGCAGCAAAACAATGCGCCTATAAAATCTTGCTTTGGCTTATGCTACACTAGCTGGGCAATATATCATTCACACAATAATAATAGGCAATACGCCATTTAAAACGAGGAACATCTACAATGTCGGAATCAAAAGCAAGCGTCGTATGGCAAGAGAACAAAGCCTTTATGGGTGTGTCACCATCAGGACATAATGTACAAATCGATGCTGATAAAGAAAAAGGCTCAAGCCCAATGGAGCTGATTTTGCTAGGGTTAGGTGGTTGCGCCAGTTATGATGTCGTAGAGATTTTACAAAAATCACGCCAAGCAGTGACAGATGTACGTTGTGAGCTAACCGCCCAGCGTGCTGAAACCGTACCAGCGGTCTATACCGATATCCATATGCATTTCATTGTGACTGGTCAAGAAGTCAAAGAAAAACAAGTTGAAAAAGCCATCCATTTATCAGCAGAGAAATACTGTTCTGCCAGCCGTATGTTAGTAGCAGGTGGGGTCAATATCACCCATGATTTTGAAGTGGTTGCAGGGTAGGGACTTATATAATGATAAGTGCATTCTTTGAGTTGGTAACTGATAAAGTGGCATCTGCCATTTTAGCCATGGTGGTAGCAAGTCTACTGCCATGGATGGTGTCAATCGTTGCAAAAGTATCTGGTGGCTTTAAAATCAGAAATAATGCACATCCTCGCGAATTTTTTCAAAATGCGACAGGAATGGCGGCACGTGCTAATGCTGCACAGCAGAACAGTTATGAAACTTTGCCAGTGTTTTTGGCAGCAGTAATAGTTGCTATGCTGCTCTTTGTACCGCAATCGATTATCAACGTATTGGCGTGGCTGTATGTGATGATACGCATTGGTTTTTGTGTGGCGTATATTACTAATTTGGCAATTTTCCGCTCTATCTTATGGGGATTGTCAATGGCTTGTTGTCTGATGCTATTTTATTTAGCAATACGAGTCAGCGTCTAGTAAAAATACCTGTAACTACCAAAATGTTCAAATACAAGCAGGTGACTAATCTCGTACGCTTGCTTGTAATGCGCTCATAATCACCGCTTTATTTTTCTCTCGTTTGATACTTTCCCACACGGTTTGCGCCTCAACATAGCCTTTGGTGAGCATACCTAGCCATTGCTTATAGCGGCCGACTAACACCACATCATTCTTTGCCACACCTTCTAAAAATTTAATCTGATGCGCAATCAAATCCTTCCATAGCAATGTAGCCGTATTCTCTACATTGTCAGCATTGCTTTCAATGCGGTTGCCAACTTGTGCCACTAAATCAGGGCGAGTCACTGCGCCGCGACCTAACATTAAATGCTGCGTACCTGCTTGCGTCATACAGTTCTGTGCGTGCTCTACATTCCATATCTCACCGTTGGCAATGACTGGAATATCGAGCGCATTAAAACTTTGGATTTTGTCCCAATAGGCAGGCGGCTTATAGCCCTGAGTCTTAGTGCGTGCATGAATGGTTAGCCAATCGGCGCCGCTATCGTTAATTGCGCCGCGAATATCATCCATTCGGCTAGTATCGGTATAGCCCAGACGAATCTTAGCTGATACTGGTATATGGGCGGGAACGGCTTGACGTACGGCACTGATAATTTGATACATGGTTTCAGGTTCATCTAACAATACGGAACCACCGCGATGGCTATTTACTGTTTTCGCCGGACATCCGAAATTGATGTCGATAGCAGGCGCGCCAAGCTTACAAGCATACGCGGCGTTTTCTGCCATAAGCTGTGCTTCGCTACCCAAAATCTGTACATGAATCGGTGTACCAGAGGCCGTTTTGGCATCGTGATGTAGCTCAGGCACATATTTGTAAAACACATGCGCAGGTAGTACATGCTGAGTGATACGAATAAACTCACTCACTGACCAATCATAAGGTCGACCCAGGTCAGACGCAATTTGGGTTAAGATTTGGCGCATTAATGGATCGGTCAAGCCCTCCATGGGTGCGAGCAAACGCACAGGAGCCGCAAATAGTTGGTTAATAGTGTTTTGACGTTCTTGAAGTTGCTGGCTATTATTCATGCTGGTGATTCACTGCTAAAGGGCCATTATAAGAAAGATAGAGTAAAGCTTGAGACTGACAGAAATGAAAGGTAGTTAAGTATTGCCAAAAATCACTTTTTTGCCCGTCTGTAATCCTGATATCAAGTCTTTAATATTATGAATATCCAAATTGCTTTGCGCCCGCGTACAGGCGACATAGAGCAAGCGCAGCTCCTCTGGACTTATCTTGACGGCGTTGGTGGTCACATCATAATAAAAGTCATCATCTAACTGTACTTTTCCCCACTCGAGCCCTTTTGCTTTATGAGCGGTGGAGATGACATAGTCAGCGTTTTCGATACTGGTCAGACTATTGACTGCTTGGCTCAAGACGTTGGTCCCATGGTCATCGACCAGTTTGACCAGTGTTTTTAGGTCGCTGCCCTCATTGGTTTCGGCGTACTCTTGCACATCACCCCAGTTATAAAAATACGCCAGCTCAGGCACACCATAAGCCGATTTACCATTTTTCAAGTTTTCTGCTGCTTGGCAGAATTTGAGCATACGGTCAGTATCTGCTTGTAGCGCCACGCGATGGCCGTGCTTTAATCCTGTCAACAGTTGCGACATGGCAGCCGCATTGGTACGGCACAAAATAGCATCTTTTTTACTATGTACCATGCCCTTATCGGTAGAAGATTGTTTGTTTGGATTGCCTTTTAGCGGTACGTCTTCTTGTAGTGCTTTTAGTAGAGTATTGGCCACTTCTGCAATCGGCTCACCGAACCTGAAAGACTGCGTCAATAACGTTTGCGGCAATGGTAGCTTTTTCATGGCATTGACCGCGCCACGCCATTCGTAAATCTGCTGGTGTGCATCGCCCACATAGATGACTTGTCTCGACTGCTGCGTCAAGATACCCATCATTAAAGGATCAGCATCCTGTGCTTCATCAAATAAGATAAAGTCCGCTGGAATGCTTGGTTTAGACAACGCCCAAAGCTTGAGATAAATATCATGGCCAATACCAGCAGGATGACGCGCATCAATCGACTGTAGCCAGCGCTGCTCGACAGCAGGGTAGAGCATCTCACGTAATTGCTCTGCATCTGAGTCATCGAGCCAACTTGGGAACAGTATGTGCCTTGGCGCAGGATAGCTGGCATGCGTACTACAAAAGTTACTAACCGCATCGCTGACGAACCGAGACAATCGTGCAGGTGTCAGTGTGATGTATTTATTAACCCCATCCATCTGCCGACGCACTTGCACAGGCTGTAGTCCCAAATCATCACCGAGGCGCTTAGGTGAAAAACGCGGTAATGATAGCTTGGCGGTAATATCACGAGCAACATGACGATAAGCTAATGAATGAAAAGTACGGCACTCTACATGCGGCGGAAACTTTGAGCGAGCATCATTGGCAATCGCTTTGTTAAAAGCTAGATATAATCCGCGTCCACGTAAGCGCTCACCGATTAGCTTGAGCGTCGTTGTCTTACCGGCGCCCGCATAAGCAACCACTTTAAACGACTTGTGATCCATCGCCATATTCAGCGCGCTCAGCTGTTCGTCAGTGGGATCGCTCATATAAGCTGGCATAGATGCGGACATAATAAAGCTACCTAAATACAAAAAGTGATTAAAAATAAAAGGGGCAAAAAAAGCCACTGGGTAAACAATGGCTTATAGATGATGGTGATGCTAAAACGTGATAATAAGCAATCAGCTTACTAATGAGGCAAGAATAAAACGGTGTAATGGTAGTTTAACGCATAGCTATATGTAATCAATAACTTTATTTTGATCTAGATTAGACTGATAAGTGTTTTATTCTTTGTCTGTCGACACGAGAGTAGGGCCAGGCTCTTCTTTGATTAGAATTTTCGCCAAAAACAAACCAAGCTCAAACAATAACCACATCGGAATCGCTAGCATGAGCATCGATACGCCATCGGGCGGTGTGACAACGGCAGCCACAGCAAAACAGCCCACAATGATATAGCGACGTTTCTCTTCTAGGCTCTGAATGGAGACAATACCTGCCAATATCAATAGCAAAGTCACGACTGGAATCTCAAACGTTAGGCCAAATACCATGAATAATTTCAAGGCAAAGCTGAGATAGCTGTCGATATCCGTCATTGGCAGTACGTTTTGCGGGGCAAACACGATAAAGAATTTCAATACCCCTTTAAGTACAATAAAGTAAGAAAAAGCCACACCAGCATAAAACAAAAATATAGAAGATAGCAGCACTGGAATAGCGATTTTCTTTTCTTTTTTATACAGACCGGGCGCTACAAATGACCAAATTTGATAAAGGATATAAGGCATCGCCAAAAATGCGGCTACGAATACGGTCAGACGTATCGGTGCCATAAAATTTGACGTGATATCAGTGGCAATCATGGTCGAATTGGCGGGTAACTGTGCAACCAATGGATCAGATAACAAGTTATATAGCTCGCGCGAATAGCCGACTAAACCTAAAAATATGATCAGTACCGCCACACATATTTTGATCAAGTGCCGACGCAACTCAATCAAATGCTCAGTAATGGGCATATCAGCCAAAGGGCTCAAAACATCATCTGGCTCTTTTTTCTGATGAGTATCTGACGTCGCTTCAGGGTTTTGATGAGTAGTATTTGATTCTGTAGTAGCTGAAACCGCGACTTTTTCTTGGCGACTTTTTTTGCGCTTGAATAATTGCATCAATCAGTCTCCTGCTTATGGTCAGAAGTCTGCGTGTTGGCAGGACTGTTGAGTAGGGCGTCAGCTTTATAGTTTGGCACATATGGCGGCATTGGGAGTCGACGTGCTTTGTCGTAAGCGCCAAGTCGAAACCACATGTTTTCCCACGGTCGGGTAGTGATGGTCTGAACAACTGGTGCTGTCTTGGTATTATCGCCTACATTTACACCATCTACATCGTCATCGCTATGATCGCGCTTCGATAATTGACCATTTTCTAAGGTATTTGACTGCTCGTCAGTGGCATAAGCATAGTCGAATGCTTTTGGCGTGGCTGCTTGCTGCTTTTGTGTGCGGCTATTTTCATGAGCTTCGTCGCCCTTGCTATTTTCAGCATTCATAGTCGTTTCAGACGCTATAGAAGAAGGACTATGTGAGCTTTCAAAAGCTTTCATATTACCGCGCATCTCAGCCATTTCACGCCTCATCTCAGTTTCGGTCTGGCGAATTTTGGCAAGCTCTTTTTGCATTTGCTGGCGTGTCTCAGCTAAGTCAAGCTCAGCCTCTATTTCAGACTGCAATGTTGAGACTGTACGGCGAATTTTGGCGTACCATTGCCCAGCCGTACGCGCTGCCTGTGGCAGTTTTTCTGGGCCCAGTACGATTAGGGCGATAACGCCAAAGAGGAGTAATTCAGAAAACCCGATATCAAACATAATGGTCCGATGTCACTGTTTAGATGCTATACGTTATGCTTATCATCAACCTTGGTGGTTGTTGAGCGCTCTTCAGTGTGTGCCGCCGCATCGTGGTCAAGAACCGCGTGTTTTTTGGCATGTTCTGTATTTTCGTCTTTGACCGCTTCTTTAAAACCTTTGACAGCACCGCCCAAATCTTTACCAGCATTTCTGAGTTTTGAGGTGCCAAACACGACAACGACAACGACCAATAGTATCAGCCAATGTGTAATAGAAAAACTACCCATAATGGTATCCTTGTGACCTGGTTTTGTGACCTAGTTTTCAGTCTTTATATGGCTGCTTTTAGTTTGTAGAAAGGTCTATCTAGCAAACAAAAAGCATCGACATATAATGCGAGATAAAACAGAGCTATATTATAACCTGCACTTATTACAAATAGGTGAAAGCAACAATAATCCAATAAAATAGACGTTTATTTTTTATTTGGGCTTATCTAGCGGCTTTTTCATCGATGCCGGACAACCCAAAACGTCTACCTAACTCATTTAACACAGCATCCGACTCTATATCAAACCATGCCAGTCCAACCAAGGTATGGAACCAGACGTCTGCTACTTCATAGATCAGCTCATGACGGGCTTCATCATAGTTTGCTTTGTCTGTACTTTCGTCGCAGTTAGCAAAATCTTTGGCAGCGATGATACTTTCTGTACTCTCTTCACCGACTTTTTCTAGTATCTTATTTAATCCTTTAGCATATAGACTGGCTACATAAGAGCTGTCGGCATCGGCTTGTTTGCGCTCTGCTAATACGCTATCAAGTTGCTGTAATACAGAGGCTTTATCGACTTGTATTTGAGCGCTATCAGATTGTGTTTGGATGTTATCAGAGTCAGCATTCGCGCCAGTGCTTTCAGTTTCATGAGTGTCGCTAGTAGACTCCTGAGAATGATAAATATCCGCAGGGTCTTTTAATACTTTATCGACGGTTTGCCACTCAGGTGTTTGGCCTGATAGATCCAAACGCTGATAGAAACAAGACTCGCGACCAGTATGGCAAGCGATACCACCTTTTTGGGTAACCTCAAGCACAATTACGTCTGCATCACAGTCTAGACGAATGTCATGCACAACTTGCGTATGACCTGACGTCTCTCCCTTGTGCCAGAGTTTGGCACGCGAGCGCGAAAAATACACCGCTGTTTGTGTTTGTGCAGTGAGCTGTAATGCTTCTGCATTCATCCACGCCATCATCAAAATACGACCTGTCTGATGATCTTGAGCAATTGCAGGAATTAAACCATCATCATTAAAAGTTACGGCAGTCAGCCAAGCAGGTAAAGTCATAATGTATTTGTCGTCTTATAGGTAGAAAGTGAAAAAGAGTGATAAGCAATTATACTACTTATGATTAAAGCGGGGAGGTTATCTTATGATTAAAGCGGGGAGGTTATCTGAAATACTCTGTCGTATACTGACAGCTCGCAATATGATGTTAATTAAATGCGCTATAGAGTGCAATTATACTAAATTAAAGCATACTGTTTATAACAAGCGATTTTACAGTCTAAATAAATGCGGATATAGCGCTTCTTTGATCATATTATCAAGCTTAGTCACTTTATTGAGGTTAAAGTCATAACCTCTAAAATGCTGTCGTGCTTTTGCTACTGTTTCGCCCGTGTGCATCCGTGTGACTTTCATGATTATATTACCGCCATTATCATATATTGGCTCGATACCAACTTCAAACAGCAGCTCTTCCCTTATGCGGATACGTTTAACAATATCTAGCTGCAATTTATCAATAATCAAGCCTTGATGGTCTGCGTTGATTTCTTTGACACTTTTAGCGTGTAGAAACCTTAACCGTGCTTCGGACAATAAAGCCGTCAGGGATTCTACAGTTATATGTTGTCCTGCATCGACTTCCGTATAACGCACGCGCATCACTGTCTCAAAAACAAACAAGTCGTCGTCGAATACTAACTCTTGTTTTGACACACTATCTCCTAGAGTGATGACCAAAGATTATTTTAATTATCATGCCCTAAGTTAGCAGCTTTATTGTCATTATGATGATACATTCCAGCCTAAACACTCATGGTGAATATGATAATTTTAATAGCGTTTATATGAAGATATGGCTCAGTCTCTACTTAAGCACAGCTTACGCTGACATTCAATCTATTTGGAGAAAAATCAGCCATTTTATTAGGGCTTTTGAGAGGAGAGCTATCGCTTATTTAATGCTGGTTATTTGTCTTTATTGTCTACTAAAAGCTCGCCAAAACTTTACTTGGCAAAACAACGCGCTATCTGCTAAAATAGCGCCTCCCACCTCGAGGCAAATAGAGGTTTAGTTGTTATTTATATAACGATTATTCAGTGTGACTATTTGACGACCAGGTTCTAAAACAGAAAAAGAGGCAGCTCATCATGAAAGTTAAGATGAAAACCAGAAGCGGCGCAGCTAAACGCTTCAAAAAAACAGCGAATGGCTTCAAGCGTAAGCAAGCATTCAAAAGCCATATTTTGACCAAGAAATCATCTAAGCGTATTCGCCAGTTGCGTGGTCTTAAGTTAGTGCACAAATCTGACGAAGCAGCAGTTCGTCGTATGTGCCCATACATTTAATAGCCTATCGTCATTTATCTTTGATTAAAAATATTTGACTTTGCAATCTGACAATGATGTTTGTTATTTAACATCATCACTCGCTTAACAGTGATTAAAAAATCTTGGAGTAAATTATGGCCCGTGTAAAACGTGGTGTACAGGCAAATCGCCGTCACAAAAAAATCTTAAAGCGCGCAAAAGGCTACTACGGTGCCCGTTCACGTGTTTACCGCGTAGCGGTACAGGCAGTGACCAAAGCTGGTCAATATGCTTATCGTGACCGTCGCAACAAAAAACGTACTTTCCGTCGTCTTTGGATCGCACGTATCAATGCTGGTGCACGCTTAAACGGCTTAAGCTATAGCCGCTTCATCAATGGTATGAAAAAAGCAAACATCGCAATCGATCGTCGCGTTCTAGCAGACATCGCTATGCATGATGCAGCGACTTTCACAGCATTGGTCGAAAAAGCAAAAGCGGAATTGGCCTAAATATTAACCGTCCTTTAGGTATGATGCTTTTAAATAATTATTTATAAGCAATTGTCTAAATGGATAGGACTAATATTGATTAATAGTATGATATTAATAAAAGCTACCGCTGGTCGGTGGCTTTTTTTATATTGAATTATTCTAAGTGCGCTCTTTACTAAAACTTTGTTTATTTAAAATACGCTTATCATCGTCTAAATATTCAAGCCATTCTTATAACCAGCCTTTATATCAATTTTTTATATAAACATAGCTGGATAAATGGTTTGCAATATTTGGTCAAATCCCTACAATTAATAGTCCGTTCAAATCAGGAATAATGTGTCTTATGACTAACCCTGCTGCCACCAACGACTTGTCGGCGCTACCGACCTTGTCTTCAGAGCTCAATGAGCTTACCGAAGCTCAGCTTACCGAATTTGCAAGTGCTGCTGAGGCTTTAATCCTACAAGTAACTGATGCGCGTACACTGCAAGATTTGCGTGTGCAATTGACTGGTAAAAAGAGCCCGTTAACAGGCTGGTCAAAGCAGATGGGCAAGCTCGATGCTGATGATAAAAAGACCTATGGCGGCTGGTTGCATCAAGTGCGTAGTCGCATTCAGCAAGCATTAACAGATCAGCAGCAGCAACTAGAAGTAGCAGCGCTCAATGCCAAATTAGAGGCCGAAAGTATTGATATCACTTTGCCTGCGCGTGGTAGTCAAAAAGGTCATCTGCATCCAGTCACGATGATTACTCAGCGTATGCAGCAGTACTTCATTCAAGCGGGTTTCAACGTCGCAACCGGGCCTGAAGTCGAGAGCGACTACTATAATTTTGAAGCATTGAATATTCCGTCGCACCATCCTGCACGTGCCATGCATGACACTTTTTATTTTGATGCGCATTATCTATTACGTACGCATACTAGTCCTGTACAGATTCGTACTATGGAAAAAAATGAGCCACCGATTCGCATCATTTGTCCAGGCCGTGTTTATCGTAATGACTCAGACCAAACTCATTCGCCGATGTTTCATCAGTTAGAAGGTCTTATGGTCACAGAGTCGAGCACTTTTGCTGAGCTAAAAGGTTTGATTAGTGAGTTTCTAGAAGCATTCTTTGCCAAAGAGTTGACCGTACGTTTCCGTCCTTCGTTTTTCCCATTCACTGAGCCTTCTGCAGAAGTGGATATCTTAGATGATAATGGTAAGTGGCTTGAAGTGATGGGCTGCGGCATGGTGCATCCACAAGTATTGATCAACTGCGGTATTGATAGCGATAAATATACTGGCTTTGCTTTTGGTATGGGTATCGAGCGCTTTGCGATGCTGTATTACGGTATCGATGACTTGCGTTTGTTTTTCCAAAATGACGTACGCTTCTTAAAGCAATTTGGCTAGAGTTCGCTTTTTAAATATAAAAAGTGCTCCTTGCTAATATAACAAGTGAATTCGCCAAGCTTTACTCCAACATCTTTATTATAAAATTCTGATCCGAGATATTTATGAAAATTAGCGAACAGTGGCTACGTCAGTGGGTAAATCCTACAAACACTAGCGAGCAGTTAGCCGAACAGTTGACCATGGCAGGGCTTGAAATTGACGATCGTTATGCGGTTGCCCGTGCTTTTAGCGGTGTGGTCGTCGGTGAAGTCATCAGCGTTGAACAGCATCCTGATGCAGATAAATTACGTGTTACTCAGGTAAATGTCGGTGATGCTGAGCCATTACAAATTGTCTGCGGTGCTCCTAATGTGACCGTCGGTATGAAAGCGCCTGTTGCTACCGTTGGTGCGGTATTACCAAGTGATGATAGCAAAGGTTTTAAGATCAAAGAAAGCAAGCTACGCGGTGTGGCCTCGAACGGTATGCTGTGCGGCGCTTCTGAAATTGACCTAGTCGATAATATAGATGGTTTGCTTGAGTTGCCAGGAGATGCACCAGTTGGTACAGACATCCGTGAATACTTAGGTCTGGATAACCAAATACTGGACATCTCTATCACGCCAAACCGTGGTGATTGCTTTAGTGTACGTGGTATTGCTCGTGAAATATCAGTCATCAACGACTTACCTGTACAAATGCCAAAAGTTTCCGTCAATATTGATGGAACTGCCGCAACGCCAGCTGTGTCAGTTGATGCAAAGAAAGCGTGTCCTCGCTATCTGTTACAATCAATTAGTAATATCGATCGTAGCATCGATACGCCAAAATGGATGCAAGATGCACTGGTACAGTCAGGACTACGTTCACACAATTTCTTGGTCGATGTGACTAACTATGTGTTGATGGAGTTGGGTCAACCGTTACATGCTTTTGACGCAGACACGATCGAAGGTGATATTGTTGTACGTTTGGCACAGCCTGACGAGACTATTACTTTGCTGAATGAGCAAACCGTTACCTTGACGGGTGATGAGCTTGTCATTGCTGATGATAAAAGTGCCTTGGCTTTAGCTGGTATCATGGGTGGTCAGCGTAGCAGTGTCACTGACAGCACTACCAATATCATAGTAGAAAGTGCTTTCTTTGATCAACTCGCTATTGCTGCACGTGCACGCCGTTTTGGGCTACATACGGACGCATCTCAGCGCTTTGAGCGTGGGGTCGACTTTGAATTGCCAGCATTGGCGTTGGCACGAGCTTGTGATTTGATCACCAGCATCACTGGCGGGGAAGCTGGAAAGATAACCACGGTTGAAAACCTTGAGCATTTACCAGCACGCACACCGATTACATTGCCAATCGCGAAAGTTCATGATGTCATTGGGATTGATATTGATCCATCTGAGATGATACGTATCTTAACCCAATTGGGTTTTGACGTAGAGCAGCAGAGCGATTCACTGGTTTGTAAACCGCCATCTTATCGTTTTGATATGAGTATCAAGGAAGACTTAATCGAAGAAATTGCTCGTATTTATGGCTATGACAATATTCCAAGCGTCTTGCCACATTTGCAAGTAAGCATGGATTATGATGATACCGCAGATTTGACTCATGAGATGAAGCTAGCATTGGTCGACAACGGCTATATGGAAGCGATTAGCTTTAGCTTTAGTGATGCAAAACTAGAATCATTACTTGATGACGAAGCGCTAGGGGAGGTATTGGCACTCGCAAACCCTATTTCTAGTGATTTGGCCGTCATGCGTCGTACCTTGCTATCGAGCCTACTGCCTTGCGTGCAATATAACTTAAATCGTCAGCAGCCACGTGTACGTTTCTTTGAGACAGGCCTTAGTTTTGTTGGACAAAGTATCAGTGACTTAGTACAAACGCCAAGTATTGCCTTCGTCGCAGTTGGTGATATATGGAGCGAGCAAGCTTATCAAAACCGTGCTCTAGATTTTTATGACCTAAAGCATGACATTGAGCAGCTATTACCAGCTCAAATCGATAGTGCGCGTATCCGCTACGAGCGTAGTACGCTAAGCTTCTTACATCCAGGACAAAGTGCTGAATTATATATCGATGATATATATGTTGGTTGGTTGGGCCAGTTGCATCCAACTACTGCTAAGCAATTAGATCTACCTGCTACCTGGGTCGCTCAATTGTCACTTGCACCGCTATTGACAGTCGCACGTGAGCAGCAAGCCATCACGACACCAAGTAAGTTCCCGCAAGTACGCCGTGATATTGCTATCTTGGTAGATAGCGACATCAGTTTGCAGACGTTAGAGACAACCGTGCGAGCCGCGGCAGGTGATATGCTGACTGACCTTTGGTTATTTGATGTTTACCAAGGTGATAAAGTACCAGCAGGGCAACGCTCATTAGCATTTGCATTAATATGGCAAGACAGTACGCAAACATTGTCTGATGAAGCCGTCAAAACTGCCACAGATAAAGTGGTACAAGCGCTAACTGATCAGCATTCAGTACAGCTGCGCGATAGCTAACATTTAGTATGTATTATACCCAATGCTCTGTAGCCTTTTTATCTTGAGGCTACGGAGCATTGCTATTCATAGAATAAGTTAAGTAGTTATTAATAAAGGATTTTAATGAAGACTTTGTTAAAAAATAGTCAAAAAACCTTTATAATAGCTAGCCTTAACCCTCATACCGCTAAACCATGATATTCGACATCACGACATAGCATAGGAGTCGTACTGTGAGCACCTTAACCAAATCTGACATGATTGAGCATTTGATGAGTCACATGAACCTAACACGCCAAGAAGGTCGCTGTCTGGTAGAGAACTTTTTTGATGAACTATCAGAGAGCTTGATTGATGGCAAAGAGGTCAAGCTTTCAGGCTTTGGCAACTTTGAGCTTAAAGATAAAAATAGCCGTCCAGGCCGTAACCCAAAAACAGGAGAGCCTGTGGCAGTATCTGCACGCCGTGTGGTTACTTTTAAAACAGGACAAAAATTTCGTCAGAAGGTTGATGAGCGTTTGTTTGATAGCTAATACCTAGCTTCGCACTGTCTTAAACGATTGCGTGCCTGTTTTATCGTGAGTTGATAAGAATACTAGTGCGTATTTGCACTGAGTTATTTTTACGTACACCTACGTCTTTAGGTGTTGCAGTCTGCATCGGACACGACGATTATATATAAAGTAAAACCTTACTAGTATCATAAACGATAGACATAAAAAAAGAGAGCATAGGCTCTCTTTTTTTTACTACAGCTTTTCTATTGTATGAACAATAAATTACTGAGCTTCTTCAACTACTACTTCGTCAGAAGCGTCAACAGCAGCAGTATCAGTTTCGCTAGCTACGTCCATGCTAGTAGTTTCTTCGCCGTCTACAGGAACTTCAGCGTCCATTTCGTCAGTAGCAGTTGCTTCTTGAGCATCAGCGATGTCAGCTTCAGCGTCAGCAACAGCAGCGTCAGCATCAGCAGTCATTTCGCCTTCAGCATCAGCTTCGTTTAGCTCTTCAGTAGCGTCTTGCACTTCTTCTTGCGCGTCAGATAAATCTTCGGCAGCGTTTTCTGTGCTGCTGTCACAGGCAGTAAGGCCCATAGTTGCAGTCATGATACCAGCTAGAGCAAGTAATTTAAGTTTCATATGGTTTTCTCCGGAAAAATGAAATGAGCAGTAGCAGCAACGAAGGTTGAAAACCGAGATTTCTCAGAGTTCAATTAGTCTTAGTCACAGCTACTCAGCTTCCACGCATTCTATAGGTTTTCTAAGTAAATAGAAATAGTCTGTACAATTAAGTAACAATAAAACTTACAATGATATTTTACTCTAGCTGTTCAATATAATTTTTAATACAAGAAGCCAAACTAATCAAAGTATAATCAATGACATCCGAGGGGTTAAAAGATTTTTTGGTTCTTATTTTTCATCATAATTTGTCGCTGTTGGCTTTGCTTTTTGGGTAAAAAAGAAGTCGAGTAAACCGAATATTGTGCTGAATGATACCAACCATATTTAAGGTAGTAATTTTATATATTTCTATTTATTTTTAAGATAATAGACGAGCTCATGACGTGAGTTAGTTGGCTAAATAATATATAACAAAGCTAATGATCAATAGCAGTAATGATGAATAGAAATAGTAAATCAATCTATATTTGAGGAATGGAATTATGAAATGGCGAGGTAGACGAGGTAGCTCGAATGTGCGCTCTAGCACAGGTGGCGGCAAGATGATTGGCGGGGGTATCGGTGGTATTATTATCGCTGGCATTTTATGGTTGGTATTTGGGGTAAACCCAATGACTGCCTTACAGACAGGTCAAGCAGTCACAGATGGTAGTAGTGAGTCATCTACTGAAGTTGCAACTAGTACAGACCGAGACACGCAATTTGTAAAAGTTGTATTGGCAGATACAGAAGAAGTCTGGCGTCAGGTCTTTAACGAAGCTGGTAGTACTTACCAAGAGCCATCATTGATTTTGTTTAATGGTCAGGTCAGCTCGGCATGTGGTAGTGCGAGCTCTGCAACCGGTCCGTTTTACTGTCCAGGAGACCAGACTATTTATCTGGATACGTCGTTTTTCGTAGAAATGCGTCAAAACCTTGGTATCTCAGGGGATCAGCAAGGGTCTGGTAGTCAAGATAATCAGGGCAAAGCTGGCGATTTTGCGCAGGCTTATGTAATAGCACATGAGGTAGGTCATCATGTACAGACGTTACTAGGTATTAGTCAGCAGGTAAATGAAGCCCGTCAGCAAGTGACTCAAGCACAGTCTAATAAGTTATCGGTATTGCAAGAGTTACAAGCGGATTGTTTTGCGGGTGTATGGGCGCAACGCAATCAAGAGCGCGTACAGTTTTTGGAAGCTGGTGACATTGATGAAGCAGTGAACGCTGCTGGTCAGATCGGTGATGATCGTTTAGCAAAGGCAAGTGGTGGTGCAGTAGTACCTGATAACTTTACCCATGGCACCAGTCAGCAACGTGTCGAATGGTTCACTCGTGGTCTAGAAAGCGGCAGTGTACAATCTTGTGATACTTTTAGCGGTGCACTTTAATAAGCGTATATTTCAATTATGATATTTTTTAATGAAGGTTTAGCGCTTACCAATTAATAATCAAAATTAAGACATAAAAAAGCCTGCAACGAATTGCAGGCTTTTTTATCATTTTTCTTTAATATGACTCAACCAGTTGTCGAATAATATTAGAGTAGAAGGATTTAGTTGTTATCAAGAACATAACCACCAGCACCGCCAATCGCCGCACCAGCTAATGCACCCCGAGCAATATCTTTGCTGTCGCCTTTACTCTTAATAAGAGCACCAGCTGCTGCACCAGCAGTAGCACCTTTAGCTGTGTTGCTCATGCCGCTATAAGAGTTACAACCAGTCATGATTAGTGCTGAGCTAGTAATTGCGGTCATTGCGAACGTTTTAGCAAATTTCATATTATCACCTATTAAGTCATCAAGTTTAAAATCAATACCTTCAAAATACTATGTCCATGATATTTTCAAGTATATTCCTACTGTCTATCATAATAGTCGGTTGCCGATAATATAGACGTAGTAAAAAAGCTAAACTTTGCAAACGAGATGTAAGCGATGTTGCCGTACTGTATCATTGGCAATGTCTGTGAACGATGATGAAGGGTGAATTCTAACCATTCTAAATATTAATATTTAGACACTGTCATTAAAAAAGACCACCTACAGGTAGTCTTAATATTGAATCAAAGCCGAATGTATCTAGTAAACCAATCCAACATTAGTTTTGTGATTTACGTTTCATTTGTTCAAAGAATTCGTCATTAGTTTTCGCTTCTTTCAGGCGATCCAACAGGAATTCAGTGGCTTGTACACCATCCATTGGTTGAAGTAATTTGCGTAAAATCCATATCTTGCGCAGCTTGTCTTCGCCCAATAGACGCTCTTCGCGGCGTGTGCCAGATTTTTTAATATTAATCGCAGGGAAAACACGTTTTTCAGCCAAGTCACGCTCAAGCGTAATTTCTTGGTTACCAGTTCCCTTAAATTCTTCAAAAATAACACTGTCCATTTTACTACCAGTATCAATAAGGGCACTGGCAATAATAGACAAGCTACCACCTTCTTCAACGTTACGAGCAGCACCGAAGAAGCGTTTTGGGCGCTCTAGGGCATTGGCATCCAGACCACCTGTTAACACTTTGCCAGATGAAGGTATAACCGTATTATAAGCACGCGCTAGACGAGTAATTGAATCAAGTAAAATCACTACGTCTTGCTTATGTTCAACCAAACGTTTTGCTTTTTCGATGACCATTTCAGCAACTTGTACATGACGCTGTGGCGGCTCATCAAAGGTAGAGGCAACGACTTCACCGCGTACCGTACGTACCATCTCAGTCACTTCTTCTGGACGCTCATCAATCAATAGTACGATGAGATAACATTCAGGATTATTACGGGTAATTGATTGAGCGATGGTCTGTAGCAACATCGTTTTACCCGCTTTTGGCGGGGCGACGATGATAGAGCGCTGACCTTTACCAATCGGAGCGATAAGATCGATGATACGTCCAGTCAAATCTTCAGTAGTTCCATTACCAAGCTCAAGTTTTAAATGCTCAGTTGGGAATAGGGGCGTCAGATTCTCAAAAATAAGCTTGTGACGTGAGCGGTCTGGTGTATCAAAGTTGATTTCGCCAACTTTTAGTAACGCAAAATAACGCTCAGAATCTTTCGGCGGACGAATCGTACCAGCGATACTGTCACCAGTCTTTAGACTGAAACGGCGAATTTGGCTAGGGCTAACATAGATATCATCAGGACCGGCTAAATATGAGCCTTCTGATGAGCGTAAAAATCCAAAACCATCAGGAAGAACCTCAAGTACGCCGTCACCATAAATGGCTTCACCGTTACGCGCATGGGTTTTTAGGATAGCAAAGATAATGTCCTGTTTACGGCTACGCGCCATATTATCAAGACCCATTTCTTTAGCAATAGCCAATAGCTCAGAGATTGATTTTTTCTTTAATTCAGTAAGATTCATAGATAGGTCATTAGCAATTGATCAGATGAGAGATGCCATTAGCAGCACAAGTCACGACAGTGATTAGAATAACGATAATATGATGATATAGGTATGTGCACAGCGCTATAGTTTATGTAGTTTTGGCTTTGTATGTCTGCTTATGTACGCATTGCCGTTATGGGGTGCAAGGTAATAAGAAATAAGGATAAAAAAGGCTACATAGGAGTCTGCGTCAAAAACTCAATATCAGTAATTGCGTTTAGTCATTTTGTTCAGCAATGGTGTTTATAATGACGATTGTGTTTTTGTTGATAAACACGAGGAGAATAGCGACAAGATACTTAGGAAAACAGTTAGTTTTCTCTTGTCAGCAGACTATACGGTCTTCACAATAGCGTTGTCAATAAATTTTGTTAAAAAAGGCGGATTATCGAGTTTTTTGCACAAAAAACAAGCAAAAAAGCCACTATCTTAGTCAGATAATGGCTTTCTCGGTCATTCTATTTTGCCCGCTTAAGACAGTCCAAAGCGAGCAAGTTTAACTTATAAATGCTTGTCTAGTACTTTAGCCAATTCAGCTTTTGGCTGTAGGCCCATGACTGAATCAACTTTTTCGCCGTCTTTAAATACAAATAGCGTTGGAATGTTGCGAATACCGAAACGGCTAGCTGCTTGTGGGTTGCTATCCACGTCTACTTTAACGATTTTAACTTTACCTTGGTACTCAGTCGCTAGATCTTCTAAAATAGGAGCGATGGCTTTACAAGGACCACACCATGGCGCCCAAAAGTCTACTAGTACAGGTACGTCTGATTGTAGAACGTCTTGATCAAAATCTGTATCGGTAGTATGTACAATAAGGTCTGACATAATTTTATCTCTCTTGTTTTATTACTTCTATCACCACTCATCAACGTATATATTGGTTTAATAATAAATCAGTTGGTGGTCAAAGAATTGTTTAGAAGCGGTGAAAATGTGCCATTATATTAACATGTTTGCCCTAACTTGTTAGATACAGGCTGGTTAAATTGTTTAACAACTAGTATTAGCACAATAAATCGAAACGGTGCAACACAAGAGAGTTCAGTCTGCTATTCAGTACGGTTATCTTTGTCAAAGTACGTATCTCAATAAGATAAAAGTCGCATTTTATGTATAGCAGATAGCAATATTGATAAGTTTAAAACTTAGCCAGATTTCGCTGTCGTTTGAAAAGTGGCTATCGTTCCCAACATGGCTATCACGTTCAAAAGAGTAACCATCAAAAATTCTTATCTCAAAACCAATTTACAGAAGTAGTTAAATTTATGCCTTTTACTGATGAAGAAGTCAACGCTCTCAATATCCAAGAAAGCGCTTATTCGCTTGAGTTTTTTAAAAACTTTGCGCAAGAAATTACAGTTTATGAAGATGATGATATTTGGGTGGTTGATAAACCTGCAGGGCTGTTAAGTGTCGATGGTAAAACACTTAAAGTCAGTCTGCTTGCTCGTCTTGAGCGTGCTAACCCAGCTGTCAAGTTGATTCATCGTTTAGATATGGATACCTCGGGATTACTGATTTTTGCAAAAAACGCGGCAGCGCAAACCAATGTCAGTAAGCAATTTATCGAACGTCTACCGCAAAAAAAATACCAAGCACGTGTCTTTGGCGAGTGGGAGCAGGTCGGTGCAACCGGCGAGATATCAGTGCCAGTACGCTATGAGCCAAGCACCAAACCGCGTCATATCGTCGATCATGACTGGTCAAAACACGCGCTCACGCTATATGAAGTCGTGGCTCATGAAACTTGCAATGGTGAACCAGTCACACGAGTGATGTTAAAGCCGGTTACAGGTCGCAGCCATCAGCTGCGTGTACACATGGTTCATGTCGACCATGTGATGATTGGCGATCCAATTTATGCTGAAGGTACCGCGTTAGAGATAGCCCCGAGGTTGAACTTGCATGCGCAGCAGCTGCGTTTAAAGCATCCAGTTTTGGGTGCTTGGATGGACTGGGAAAGTCCCTGCCCGTTTTAAGCGTGATGCTTTGCCGCTTGTTGTTAATAGATGCGATAAATGACTCTAACGCCAGCATATAAAATGCCAGTCATGCAAATACAAGGATGAAAGTATGCTTGATATCACTACTACCAAACAGGCCATCAAAAACCGTCTTAAAGGTAGAAAATCAAAGACGGCTAAGGTAGCTGACTATGAGGTATTAATTATTGGTGCGGGTATCGCAGGCGTTGGTATGGCTTGCCGTTTACAGCAACAGCAGTATAAAGGCCTGTTCGGTCATAAAGCCCCAAAGAAGCAAAAGCAGGCAAAGCTAAATAAGAAAAACAAAATTTCACAGCGTTTTGCTATCTTCGAAAAGCGTGCTGATTTAGGCGGTACATGGGATTTATTTACTTATCCAGGGATTCGCTCTGATTCTGACGCCTTGACCTTTGGTTATAACTTTAGGCCGTGGCTTGATTATAGAATGTTGGCAGCAGGCAGTGATATCAAACGCTATATTGCCGACACGGCACGCGAATTTGGGATGACCGAACATATCCATTATCAGCACGAAGTTCAGCAGATCTCATGGTCTAGTGACGATCAACAGTGGTCAGTAACCGTTAAGAACCACGCTAGTGGTGAGATTTTCGTTACGACTGCTAAATTTATCGTAGGTGCTACTGGTTATTATGATTATGAGCAAGGTTATCGCCCTCATTTTGATGGAGAGGAGGATTTCTGCGGTCGTATTGTTCATCCGCAGCACTGGAATAATCTAAACTACGATGATAAAAAAGTCATCGTCATTGGTAGCGGTGCCACAGCGGTGACATTGCTACCTGCGCTAGTAGATGATGATGGCGAGCAATGTGCGCGTCATGTCACAATGCTACAGCGTACACCAACCTATGTGGCAAGTGTGCCGGGTGATGACTATGCGATTGACTGGCTATCAGGCAAGTTTTCACCATTATCAAAAGAGCAAGCTTATACGGTACTACGTGCGCGCAATGTGTTGAGACAGCAAGGTCTATATAAAGTTGCGACTCACGTGCCCAAGGTGATGAAAGCAGTCTTGAAAAGTGGGGTGAAAAAAGAGCTAAAAGGCAGCGGTGTTGATAGCAATCATTTCATGCCTGATTATAATCCGTGGGATCAACGAGTGTGTGCGGTACCTGACGGTGATTTATTCAAAGCCCTACAGGATAAACGTGCAACAGTGGTGACCGATCAAATCAGTCACTTTACCGAAACAGGAATTATGCTGCAATCTGGCCAACATCTCGATGCTGATATCATCGTTACTGCGACCGGTTTAAAGCTGCAGATGTTGGGCGGGGCAGTGGTATATATCGACGGTCAATCTGTCGATATCGGCACGCGTATGACCTATAAAGCGGTCATGGTTGAGGGTGTGCCCAATATGGCAGTATTGTTTGGTTACACCAATGCCTCATGGACGCTAAAAATCGATTTGGCCTGTCAATATGTGATGCGACTGCTGGGTTATATGCATAAACGGCGCTACCAAGTGGTAACACCCTATGCAAAAACTGAACAGGCGCAAGCATATGTTCAGGCAGATACTGTGATGGGTTCGCTATCGTCTGGGTATGTCAGACGTGGCAAAGACAAGCTACCTAAGCAGGGCGATCGCTATCCTTGGTACGTAACCAATAACTATCTAAGCGACCGAATCATGCTTAAGTATCGCAAAATAAAAGACGACTGGTTACGGTTTGGTCGTTAGCATCTTGATTATTGATGGTGGTTATCGATGAAGTCAGTGACTTGTGTGCTTAATATTTGCCATAACTTTTCTTGGGCGCTTTTGCTGCCCCATGCGTTGTGCGGACTAAAGATAACACGCGGATGGTCGCTGAGACTGAGCAATGGGTCATTATCAGCGATAGGTTCTTGTTCAAACACATCGCTCGCATAACCGATGATTTGCTCATTATTAATCGCGTCAGTCAATGCTTGGCTATCGACAATACCACCACGCGCGACGTTAACGATGAGCGGTTGTTTGGCCATTTTTTCCAAGGTATCTGTATTGATAAGATGCTTGGTTTGTTCAGTTAGTGGACAATGTAGGCTAATCACGTCAGATTGTGCGAGTACGTCTTCAAACGCGGTATAGTCGTCGCTGCGCGGTTCGCGTCCTTGATGCTCCGCCCACAATACGGTCATACCAAAGGCACGAGCAATCTCAGTCACGCGCTTTCCGATGGTACCAATACCGATGATGCCGAGCGTCTTATCTTCCAAATCTATCAATGGAATATCAAGCAGACAAAAATCCCCCTTTGCTTGCCACGTGCCATCAGCGACTTTTTGATGGTAGTGAATACCAGCGCGCATTGCGGTCAGCATTAACATAAAGGTATGCTCGGGGACGCTTTTTACGGCATAGCCTGCAACGTTATAAAGTGTCACGCCATGCTTATCGCAAGCCTCTTGATCGACGTTATTCATACCCGTCGCGGTGAGTTGGATAAGCTTAAGCTTTGGTAGTTGCTCTATCACTTCAGCACTAATCTGGACTTTGTTGGTGATAATAATATCAGCATCTTTACAACGCTCAACGATGACATCTGTATCTTTTGGCGTATCGTTGTAAGTGATGTAGTCGCTCACACTTACGGGTGCAGGCAAGTCAATACCTTCAGAAAATGTACCTTTATCTAAAAAAACGGCTTGCATGTCGAGTCCTTATTTATTGTTGTCTTATAGATAGTTGGCGAATAACTGGCTATCGCATGAATACTTATCGGTTTAATGTAGCACGTTGTCATTATTAATTAAAAATAAAATGACTAGAGTGGCCTTCTGACAACCTCACAATGCAGCACGTCAATAACTCGCAAAATACATTGTCCTAAATATGGCCCTGATACAGTGTTGGTCATAGGCTTTATAAATAGAAAAGTAACATCAGATGGCTCTTGAAAATGTAACTTAACGCACTCATCTACACGCTAACGTTATATAATGGTGCAACTTGGATGCTGGCTTTGTTGAGGTTACGATGCTGCGTTGGTAGGTTTGTTACGGTTTGCGCCTTGTCATTCTCTCGCTATCGCCAGTCACCATTGTTATCTATCTAATTTCTTACTACCTGAGTACAAAAGACATCGCCTTATGACTATCTCTATTGCTTCATTGCACAGTACTGAATTCGCCGTTGGTCAACGTTATTTATCTGATACGGAATCTGAGCTTGGCTTAGGTGTGGTCATCGATGTTGACGACCGATGTGTGCATATTTTATTCCCGCAAAGTGAAGAGACACGCGTCTATGCAAAAAACTCTGCACCATTGTCGCGCGTGGTGTTTAAGGTCGGTGATAGCATCTACGATCAAGATGGCAAAAGCTATACAGTCAATGCTGTCGATGAAGTCATGGGTGTACTCAAATATGGCGTCGATGAGCATGAGCGCGGTATCATGGAAACTCGTCTTGCTGCCAATATCACATTGGCCAAACCGCTTGAACGCTTGCTTGCTGGACGTATTGAGCGCGGTGATTGGTATGAGCTGCGTCAAGACATCTTACGCATGCAGTCAGCACTGGCAGGTCATCCACTAAAAGGCTTGATGGGTGCACGTGTCGATATCATCGAGCATCAGCTGTATATCGCGCATGAAGTTGGCAAACGTATCGCGCCACGTGTACTGCTGGCTGATGAGGTTGGCCTTGGTAAAACCATCGAGGCGGGCATGATTATTCATCAGCAATTGCTAACGGGTAAAGCTGAACGTGTATTGATTTTAGTGCCAGATAGTCTGCAGTATCAGTGGATGATTGAGCTGCGTCGCCGCTTTAACCTAAACTTTGCTTTGTTTGATTTGGTACGTACAGCGGCTATTAAAGAACATGATCCTGAGCAAAACGTCTTTGCTACTGAACAATGTATTATTGGTGGTATGGATCTGTTGCTCGACCACCCAGACTTATATGACCAAGCGATGGATGCAGGCTTTGATTTATTGGTTGTCGATGAAGCGCATCATTTGCATTGGGATGAAGCGCAAGGCGGCAACGATAAGTATGACTTGATTGCAGATTTCGCTGAAGAAACGCCAGGTGTAATGCTATTGACAGCAACGCCAGAGCAGCTTGGTGCGCAAAGTCACTTTGCTCGTCTGCGTCTGCTTGATCCAGATCGCTTTGATGATTTAGATGAATTTATTGATGGTCAAGAGGCTTTTGCAGAGACAGCAGCAGTTGCTGGCGTTTTGATAGAAGAAAAGCCATTAAATGAAGGTCAAATCGCTGCTTTGAGTAGCTTACTAGACATTAGTATTGATGAGCTATCCTCAATCAATGAAGATGAAAAACTGCGGACACATGCGCTAAATGAACTATTAGATCGTCATGGTACCGGCCGTATTTTGTTCCGTAATACCCGTGAGAGTGTTAAAGGCTTTTATGGTCGTAGTAGCCAACCATATCCATTGCCACTTCCTGAGGCATGGAAAGACAGCTATCAAACCAATGGCAAGTTGCGTGAGCAGCTATGGGGCGAAGAAAACCAACCAGACGGTGGCTGGCTAGAAGATGACCCACGCGTTTCTTGGTTGATTGATATCTTACGCGGTGAGCTCAAGCATCAAAAAGTGCTATTAATCGCTCGTAGTGGCGCGACGGTAGAGAGTCTAGAAGCAGTATTGCGTCTGCATGCTGGTATCAAGACGGCTATCTTTACTGAGCAAATGACACTACTTGAACGTGACCAAGCGGCTGCTTTCTTTGCAGATAGCGAAGGCGCACAGATATTGTTATGTTCAGAGATTGGCTCAGAAGGTCGTAACTTCCAGTTTGCAAGCCAGTTAATACTATGGGATTTACCTGCTAATCCAGATACCTTAGAGCAGCGTATCGGTCGTCTAGATCGTATCGGTCAGACTCAGCAAATCATGCTGCATGTGCCTTATGTGCAGGGTACTGCACAAGAGCGTCTGTATCAGTGGTATAACGATGCGTTGAACATGTTCAATCAGATATCGCCAACCGCTCAAAGCGTACAAGAGCAGTATATCCAAGAGCTCAAACCAGTGCTTGAGGGTGCTGATACCGCTGAAAACAATGTGACTCTACAAGAGGTCATTTCAGAAGCGTCACAGACCCGAATGGGACTTGAGGCACAGCTACAGGCTGGTCGCGATCGCCTGCTAGAGTACAACTCATGCCGTCCGCGTGTCGCAGGTCGTATCGCTGATGCCATGCGTGATTTTGATGGCAATAACTTGCTACCGCATTTTATTGAGCGTTTCTTTGCGTCTGCTAACATTGACCATAGTATTCAACGTGATGGCTCGTGGGTCATCGCACCTATCGATAGTACCGAGATTAGCGACTATATTGATGGCTTACCACTTGGTGATGAAGATGGTATGACGTTGACCTTTGAGCGCGAGCAAGCACTGCAGCGTGAAGAGATCGACTTTGTCACACATGAGCATCCATTGATGCGTGCTATCTACGAGTTAGCTAGTACAAGCACCTTTGGTAATACCACAGTTGCCATGCTTAAAAGTGCTGCTGTTCCTCAAGGTATGGTACTGCTAGAAGTGAATTTCCGTGTTGAAGCGATTGCGCCAAAAGTGCTTAATCTACCAGCGACTTTGTCCACGCAAAATATCCGTGTCTTTATCAGTGAGCAGGGTAGTGATTTATCGGCTCGTATCAGTGCTGAGATGATTATGCCTCATATTGAACGCTTGGATAAAAATCGTGCCCGCCAAGTCATCAAAGTGCGTGGCGATGTGATTGAGCAGCGTTATTACGAAGCCGAAGATATTGCTCGTCAGCAGATAGCTGAGATTGGCGAGCAAGCAAGTAGCCGCTTTAGCCACCAGTGGTCACGCGAAATCAAGCGTCTAAAACATCTACAGACGATCAATCCGAACGTACGTCCTGAAGAGATTGAGCGTTTAGAGCAGCTCAAAGCTCAAGGCGAACAAGCGCTTGGTAACTTATCGCTAGTGCCGGATTCTATTCGCGTACTCGTAGCAGTTAAGCCATAAACATCGACGTATTTATAAAAGACGGGGTGTTGTTATACATCTCGTTTTTTATGGTTCAGACTGCCTGATCCACTAATTAGTTACGATTCGTCTGGCAAGCACGGACAAGCAATACTTACGAGTAAGTCGACAGTAACTAGTCAAAACCATCAATATTGGGTAAGATGTTTACCTTTTCTATTGAAAATAAATGTGTAGCGTTAGCGAACATAGCTACAACTGTATTTTTGTTCTAAAGTCTCTTTGCTTATTTTAGCAAGTGATCCCATATTATTTTAAATTCAAGCGCAGCGGCTATATAGCATCGATATTGTCAGGTGTTGATTTTTAGATGCTGAGCGTTTTTGATAAAAATAAGGAAACATGTCGTCATGTCCCATAATCTACAACTGATCGATGAGCTGCTAGCTACTATCGCACTTATTGAAGTTACCCCTGATGTGTTTGAGGGTAAAAGCCATGACTATGTGGGCAGTCGTATATTTGGTGGGCAAGTACTCGCCCAAGCGATTATGGCAGCAGCGCATACATTAGATAAAGACAAACCTTGTCACTCGCTGCATGGGTATTTTTTGCGTGGTGGTGATATCAATCAACCCGTGATATACCAAGTACGTCGATTGCGTGATGGTCGCAGCTTATCTGCACGTGAAGTCACCGCTATTCAGTACAAAGAAGTACGTGGTAAGCCGCCTGTTGAGCAAGTAATATTTTCAATGATCGCTTCGTTTTCACCGATGGAAGAAGGGCTTGAGTATCAAGAAGACATGCCTGCCTATCCACCGCCAGAAGACTTACTAACAGAACAAGAGTTAAAAGAAGAGAATGTCGGAAAAGTGCCAGAAGCACTGAAAGCGAGATTTATGCGCCGCCGTCATGTCGAGATTAAGCCAGTTAAGCCGCGTAACCCGATTAGCCCAGAACCTATGAAACCTAAACAAGCAAACTGGCTACGTATTCGTGAGTTGGGCAGTCAGCCAACGGCTGTTCAGCAGGCACTATTAGCGTTCTCGTCTGATTTTTATTTGGTTGGCACAGGGCTGATGTCACACGGTGTTAGTTTTATGACCAGTGGATTACAAGCTGCCAGTATTGATCATTCAATGCATTTTCATCGTGACTTTGATTTGAATAAATGGATGCTTTATGACATGTGGAGTGATACTACATCTAATGCGAAAGGGTTAAACCATGGCCAGTTTTGGCAAGATGGCAAACTGGTCGCTACTGTGCAACAAGAAGGACTCATGCGCTTACGTGTGCCAAAGTCTTAGGGTGCTGTAGACTCCGCTATCTTTATATTGTCATCATAAAAAAAGCGACTCATTATTAATAGTGAGTCGCTTTTTTTATTCTAATATCTTAACCATCGCACGGGGTAGCCCTAGACTATCTTGCGCTTTTTGTTTGGTTAACCACTTGAAGTCAATCTCAGCCGCTATTAATTTCTTATTTAGCTCAGTTACCTGCGTCGTATCGACTGTCAATTTGCGTGGGGTCAAATACCAGTGAAAGTGCGTCAGAGAATGCTTAATAGGAGCATCATCTAGCAATGACTTACTAACTGATTTGGCGACCAGTTTGTTTTTTATGAGCCACTCATTAATGATTTGCTCAGCAGTGGTAAACTCTGCTTCGTATACTTTTTCATTACTGCGTACATCATTTGCTACGTTTGATGACTTATCATCATCAGCTAGCGGCTGTTTAACAGTAGCCTTACTATTCGTTTTACCATCAATTTTTTCTACGAACTTTAAGGGCAAACTCCATAATCCCCCCCAGATTCCATTGTCAGGGCGTTGTAGCCACAATATCTCACCGTCTGCACTCTCGATTAGCAGTGCATCACTGAATTTACTGGGTTTGGGTTGTTTCTTTGCTTTGACGGGATAGTCAGTCTCGCGCCCTTGTGCATGGGCTAGGCAGTCTTTTTTGAGTGGACATAAGAGGCAGGCAGGTTTGCTACGGGTACATAATGTCGCGCCCATATCCATCATCGCTTGCGCGAATAATCCTGAGTTTGCTGTAGGTGTTAAGCGCTCTGCCAGTGCCCATAGTTCTTTATTCGTAGCAGACTTGGTAATATCGCCATCGATAGCTGCCCAACGTGTGATGACTCGTTTGACATTGCCATCACAGATGACGCCATAATGGTGCAAGCCCATCGCCATAATCGCACCAGCCGTTGATGGCCCAACGCCTGAAATAGCCTCCCATCCTGCTAGTGTCTGCGGAAACTCGCCTGTCTCATTAATTACCGCAACCAACTGCTTAGCACCTTTATGCAAATTACGCGCGCGTGCATAATAGCCCAGCCCCGCCCAATGCTCGGCGACCAAATCCCAGTCAGCAGCGGCTAAATCTTGTACGGTTGGAAACGTCTCCATAAAACGCGCAAAATAGGGTAGTACAGTGGTCACTTGTGTTTGCTGGAGCATGACTTCTGATAACCAAACGATATAAGGATTGGGCGTATCGGTCTTATGTTGTTGCCAAGGTAAGTCATGGCGACCATTTTCGGCAAACCAATCGAGTAGGCGTGGGGCGAAGGCGTTCAGTGCAGTAGATGATTGAGAAAATTGAGTAGGCAAAAGCATTCCTTGTAAATTGAACAGGGATATATAGGATTTAGATTTATAGCTGACAAGCGAGAAGGTAAATAGATAAAACTATTTACCAGTATATGAGGCTTAATTGTTTATAAATAAAGGGGATAGATAGGGTCGCTATAGAGAAGTAAAGGCTTATCGATAAATATTGTCTAAAGTTTCGCCCGACTCATTTTTCCATTCGATCCATCCGTTGGTTGAACGTCCTGATACTAAAGCACTGGCTCCACTGGGTGTCTTGAATAAATGGTTTTCAGTAAGTTTATAGCTTTTATCGTTTATGGCTATGAGTTTTCCACTACTAAGCAAGCTATCTTTTAGTTTAGTCACAAATGGCGGAGCTGATGACGTTTGTGTTTGTCTAATTAGAGAACCTGCTAATATTACAAAGCCATCATCGTCATAGTATCCTTTAGCATCACCATCTTTTACCTTGTAGTAAAATAAGGCTAGAATAGGTTTCGTTGGTGTTTCATCGATTATCTGTGCGATTTTAGCAATGGTCGAGCCAGTCGGTTTATTTCTATGAGTCTCGTTACTATAAAGGCTATCATGAATCGCTAAGGACTCGAAAATAGGCTGTCCTAGGGTGGATAGTAAAACGTCAAGGGTGTGGAATAATTCCTCGCAATCAGCTTTCAACGGGTCAGGGGTATACGGTTTATTACCATTATTTCCATTTTTTAGTTCGTAACGACCTACCTCAATAGCAGTTGCGATAGCCTTATGTTCCATATATAGCGCATGGGTTTGCGTCATAGAGTTGTTGGTAGAGAGCATGACAAAAGCTCGTGTCCAAAAGTCTTTGTCATCATGTTGGTTAAGACGTCTTTTAAGATCGCCAGTTTGTCCCACATAGAGTAACGGCTTCTCTACACTATCGGTGTCACCAATCAAAAAATATAAACCAACTTGATTTGCATCGGGCATCGCAAAAAAGTCTTCAATGTGGATACGTGGGATCTCAATCAATCTTACTGTGCGCGTAGTCATCTCTGCCAAACGCAACCCACGAGGGTTACCTTTTGGCAGATAAATTTGAATGGTTTTAGCTGATGGTATTAATGGATTCATAGTCGCTTATATTATTGGTGAATCTACTTACGATTCTTCCGCGTTTTTAGACGACGTAGGCGTTTTTCTTCCTCACGGGCTTTTTTCTTTTCTTCAGCAGCGAGTCGTTGTTCAGCAACTACGATTTCTTCAGCTTCAGTCATTGCTGGTGTCTCAAGGGTAATACGACCAATCTTCGCGCTACGAAGCTCATTGATGAGAATCTCAGACATACGGTAGGTATCGACTTGATTGCCCGCACGTACACAGCCGCGATTACGTCCAGCGACTTCAAAAAACTCCCAATCGGTCTTTGGCAGCTCTGCAATTTTATAACGAGTTTTTAGCAGCTCAGGATAAGCTTGCATTAGGTACTCAGCGGTGTAACTTGCCACATCAGCGAAGTCAAAAGCTGTATCACGGATACCGCCCGTCGCTGCCAAACGATAACCCGAGTTTTCGTTTTCAACCTTTGGCCATAGCATACCAGGCGTGTCATAGAGCATGATGTCATCATCTAGCTTAATCAGCTGCTGCGATTTGGTCACGGCAGGCTCATCACCGGTTCTTGCTACCGCACGCCCTGCTAAGGTATTAATCAGCGTTGATTTACCAACGTTTGGAATACCCATAATCATGGCTTTAATCTGGCGACCTGTACCGACTTTATTAGGCACGAGATGCTTACATATCGCGATGATGCGTTTGACATCATTGGCTTTCTCAGTATCGCAAGCGATGGCTTTCACACCGCTTTGTTGCTCGAGATAATCCATCCATATTTGGGTCAATTCAGGATCGGCAAGGTCGGCTTTATTGAGGATTTTGATAACAGGTTTTTCGCCGCGTAGTGCCGCAACCATTGGGTTTTCACTACTATAAGGGATACGCGCATCGATGACTTCGATGACCACATCCATCTGCGGCATGGTTTCTTTGATTTCATTACGAGCTTTGTTCATATGCCCAGGGAACCACTGAATGCTTGCTCTCTTATCCATCTGCTTTCATAACCTTTTATAAAAAATGCTAAAAGTAAAACAATCAACGTTTACTTTCTAATGGTGCCCAGTTTACTACAGAACCACAGTGCTCACGCCATAATTTCACCTAACCCGACTTGTCATTACTTATGATTTTGGCTTTCTGTGTGCTTGTGCGCGGGTGGTAATGGGGCAAGGTAACCAATCAAAAGTATTAAACTGCCTGCGCCAAGGAATGATATCACTCGCCAAATTGCTTCGGTCTGTGATAAATCTACCAAGACCAGCTTAAGTACGACAATACCTAATAATCCAATACCCATAAACCAAAGCGCGCGCTGCCAATAGCGACTCGCCATGATGGTGGCGACCAATGCCAAGAGCGTCCATAAAATCGTCAGTCCTGTTTGTACTTGCTCGCTTTGCCATGCGCCGCCTTGATAGTCATTCCAAAGTGGCGTGCTGATAAAGGCGTGTAGTGTTCGAACCAACATACTAGAGATTAACCAAAAACTGATCAGTCCCAATATAATTAGCAAATTCTCAGCGGTGAATACGCGCTTAGTTTTGGCAGCTCCACTTGGCTTGATAAGAGTTTCATAGTGACGGCGTTGTCTGATGTAATACAGACTAAAACCAACCGATAGCGTCAGCCAAGATGTGATGTCATATAGGTTGAATAACGGAAAATAAGATATTCCCCAAATTACACCATCGTAAGACCAATTGGTGAGAACGACCCATAGTAAGGCAATGGGAGCAAAGGTGGCAGCACATCCTAATAGTGCCTGTTGCCAATCAAACCAATACAGCAGACCTTGTTTTGATGTTTTATTAGTTGATGTATTTTCTTTATTTTGACCAATATAACGATGATTGAACCATAACCCAAATAATATGAGAGCTGCTGAAAACAAGAAGGCCATCACGCCATCAGAGTCTGGCAGTCCATAATGTGCAGCGGCAGCAATCAGTAAGATACCCTTCCCTAGCCAGCTTGCAGCAGTATAGCGTGAGGTGTTGTTATTCTCAGACCATGTATCAGACCATGTTTTTAGCCATAGCTGACCCATAACTAACCAGCCAATTACTAACCCTATGAACACCAACCATTCCGCCGTTACCCACGTCAAATTCTGCTCAAACTTTTGTGGCAGTTGCAGTATTAGCATAAAGTAAAATAGAGCTAATAAGCCATGATTAAGCTGTCTAATCTCCGTCCACGAACGATAGCGGTTGATGACCCAATAAGCGATTAAACTGATGAGTGCTGCCAGTGCAATTACCGTCGTGCTTGATTGCCAGATATCAAACCAATGATGCAAATCAAGCATCAATACTTGTAGCATCCAAGCCATTGCCGTCAATGTTAAAAGTTTGATGAATCTAGGGCTGTGCCAAACGAATTTGAATATGCGGCTCTGACTATTGATAGAAGTCAGCCATTGCTGTGCAGCTTGCGTACTGACACCTAGCGCACGGGCATAGCTGGTTAATGCATCTGATGTGACGTTCAGTTTTTGTGTTTGTATGACTGAGGATGTTATAGAGTTGTTGTTATAAGTGTTATTACTGCCGTCTAACGTACTAATCAGCGCAGTAGGAGAGTTACTAGCACGTAAGATAAAGATGGATGCTAGATAACTGAGCGCTGAAATACTAAAGGCTAAAACGGGGTAGTCTTTGCTAGAGAATGTCGCTGTTGTCACTAGCATACCAATACTGACTAGCTGTAATAGTAAGCCAAATAACACAGACCATGATCGCAGAGAGCGTCGTCCAAACCATACTAGCGCCAATCCTTGTACAGACCAACCGAAAGCAATCCATTCAGCATTTAGCGCTAGCGGAATAACGAGTGCAAAAAATACTAATCCTAACGCCAGCATCCCTTCGGTGATTAAAGCATAGCGTCTACTGCGCTGGATGAACAACCAGCCTATCCCAAGATAAACTACCGCCAAGATGGCACTGGTAACCGTTAGAGCGTTGGAGATGTCGTTTAGCAAGGCAGAAAACAAACCAAAAGCCAGTAGTGGTACTGAAAACAATAAGCCAGTATCAATAGGGAATACGTAGGGGCTGCCGACATAGGCCTTGTTCAAGTGCTTCGTATTAACAGCATGACTGAGGTCTTTTTCATTTAGCGCATTATAGGTGATGATTTGCTGCGCATAACGAATGACGACGAATAAGTACAGCAGCCAGTGTAAGGTAACCAATGCTACCAATGACCAGCGCTGCGTTTCAATGACGGCGCTCAGGTTCTCGCTTATTCCCCAATAGTATGCCAAACCAAATGTCACCGTCACACCAAATATATTGAGTATTTTCCACGGTCGATAATGAGCAATAATGGTAATCGTGACGTTTAATAATAGGTAGTAGCTGAATAACGTGGTCAAGCTACCAGTATCCTCACTTGTCAAAATCGGTGCAAAAAACCCACCAGATAACGCCAATAATGCTAATGGGAAGGCATTTTGACGTACGGCGAGGGCAACGGTAATAGCAGATAATAACCCAAGCCCGATAAAGCTTGGGATACTAGGAAAGATTTCATAAACACTATAAGCAAAAAAGGTGCTTAGATACGTAATTGCTAAGCCTGCGCCTTGTAACGTGATACCGTAAGAAAAACGTTTTGCGGTTAACTTTAATCCAAGTGCTGCCAATGCCAACCCTGTAACACCAACTGCTATCAGCTTTGTTGCAATCGAAATCTCGATATATTCGCTTAATAAGCGAAGCAGGAGCACCACACCTACCAGCAGTACCAGTACGCCGACCCGCACAACTAAATTACCGCCGAAGAACCAGTTTTTTATTGAGTGAATTAGTGAGGTAACGATAGGTAATGAGCGTTCGTCAGGCTCAATAGGTGGGGTAGACGTTGGATTTTTCGTATTTATAGAAGCATGATTGTCTGTAGATTTATCATCATAAATGTTTGATGCTGCGTGTATGGTCGAGTCTGAAGTAACGGTAGGAAGCGGTGGTGGCGATACAAGCGGACGATTATCTGGAGAAAGTTTTTGTGAGTCAAAAGCTGTAGCTTTAGCATCATTGTCTTTAACGTCATAGTCGTCATTAGCAGTTGTGCGTACATAATCGCTTTCATCGGCCGAAGGTGCAGACGGAAGCGTCATACTACGATATCTTTGCTGCTCAAGCTCAGCTTGCAGCGTCGTCACATCACGGCGTAGATGCTCGATTTTTCGAGCTATCCTAGTATATAACGCGACCACCACGATCAATAAAATCGTAAAAGCCAGCCAACCTAACTGGGTCACCATTAGATATAACATCCTCGTCGCTCAATCCAGTTTATAGTAAAGTGATAATGACGTGATTTGATAAGAAGCACAAGACTACTCTGATTACTGGGCTAAAAGACAAGTGCTGAATGACACTCACAATAAAAGGGCAGCTTAATAATTAAGCTACCCTTTTGGTAATGACTATTTTCTTACTTGTCGTATAAATCTATTTTAAAAAAAGACTTTTAATAGGCTCGTCAAATGGCTTGTTGTTTAAAACAAAATCTTATAAACGATGATTCTTATGCCAAGTTGGCTTTCATAAACTCAAGCATGTTTTCCCAGCTTTGTTTAGCAGCCGCTTCATTATAGCCAAGATCTACTTCGTTTTTGGCAGCACGCTCATCGGCTTGCGGATTGGTAAAGCCATGCTTAGCATTGTCATAGACATCAATAGTGTAATCAACATCAGCTGCATCTAGCTCTGATTTTAGACCTTCGATAGCATCCATTGATACCATTGAATCATCACGACCATGAGCGACTAACACTTTTGCGGCAAAGTTTTTGTCCGCTGGCTGTTTTGCCGATGGGTTACCGTGGAAAGTTGCGACTGCTTTTAGTGGCATACCTTCACGGGCCATGTCTAGTACTACTTTACCGCCGAAGCAGTAACCAATTGCACCCAAATTGTCACCGTCGACTGATAGCTGGTCACTGAAGTCATTGAGGATTAAGCGGCAGCGAGACATTAGCATGTCTTGATCGGCAAGTACTTGCTCCATCCACATATTTGCCATTGCCGCATCAGTGGTTAATTTACCTTCGCCGTATACGTCCATTGCCACAGCCGCATAGCCTGCTTCTGCCAAACGCTCAACCACTGATTTTGGATGGTCGACTACGCCCCACCATTCTGGTGCAACTAAGATGCCTGCTGCTGGTTTTTCATCTGATGCGTCCTCTGGTAGTGCCGCATAGCTGATAAGTTCAACGCCATTCTCGGTAGTACTGATTAATTCGAAAGTCTTAATTGACATATTATTGTCCTTTTTTATGTTGTGAGTTTTAATTATTTGTCATTGTGATGGTTCGTTTTCCTAACTCGTACTACCTTAACGCCCATGTCTAGCAAAAACAGCTATAATACTGTAACGCTCTTTATCAAAATGCTACTGCGACTTTATGACTATAAGCTTATTAAACAAAAATCATGACCAATTAGACTTGAACTCAGGTCTCGATTCAGCAGTCACGCCTGTGCAATCGGTAAGTTTGTCTCCTGATAGTGCTGATGTCGATTCTAGTGCTGATTCTGATTCTAGGTCTGAGCCACTACGCCCGCAGTTTTGGTCGCGATTTGCGTTAAACGAGTTAAATCATAGCGAGTGGGAAGCATTGTGTGATGGTTGCGGCAGTTGCTGCTTGATCAAATACATCGATAATGATGCCGATGAAGAATTGGTTGAATACACCGATGTCACGTGCCAACTGATGGACTGCTCAACCGGATATTGCAGTCACTATGCAACGCGTCAAGAGTACGTACCCGATTGTATTCAGCTGACTATGGAAAACTTGCCAAATATGATGTGGCTACCGTCACACTGTGCTTATAAGCGCCTGTATAAGGGGCAGGGGTTACCAAGTTGGCATTTGTTATTGACCGGGGATGCAGTAGTGACACAGCAGCAAATGCGAGCGGCCAACGTAGGTGTCGCTGGTCGCTGTGTCACTGAAATCGGCATGTCTGATGAAGAGATGGAAACGCGAGTAATTAATTGGGTTAACCCTTAGTTCAGCGTTGTCTCAAGTTGATTTAATTACAAGAAAGCATTTCTACCAGTGTTAGTCAGATGCTTGAGCCGTAGATTTGGCTTTTGCTTCAGCACTGGTTTGTGAGTTTGCCAATGATGGTATCGGTATATCTTGACGAATCTGTTGCGAAAATTCGCTACTATTTTTATCTCTACCAGCGCTAGACTGTGAGTCAGCTTGATTATCAAAGCCCCTTGCTTTTGGATTGATATGAGTACGTTCGTACCATGTGTTCATTGACCAAGGCTGGTTGTCTTTTTCGGGGGCTGCATCCAACATGCCCACATCGTATAGATAGTTTGGTAGCCAACCAGACACCCAAATACGATAATCCCATGGCAAGCGATCGCCACTCACGATACGCGCCATATAAAAGATAATATTGGTACAGTTACTGACCAATGTATTGTACCAAGCAGGTTCGGCATTCAAATCATCAGCCGCCGTTAGGTAAGGCTCAAACAGAGACCTCACTTCATGCTGTTGCAAATTACTGATAGGAAACATATAAACCTGCTCACCGCGCGCATTGCTGCGGGTATAGATAATATCACGCTCTTCTGCGGCAATTAGGCTCAGCTCATAGCGTCGAAAAAACCCAGCTAGCGCCGAAAAAGACTCGCCGTCTTCTTTACGAATTTCAAATGAGAAGGCAAGCGGTCTATCATCTTCAAATCGAAAGCTAACCAAGGTATGAGCAATTAGCGGCCCCATCCAGTAAGAGTTGGTCACATCGACACCTGAGAGTTTAGACAAATCAATCGTACGGGTATCCCAATGCTCATTAGCGTTTGCTTTGGTCTGCCAATCAAAGTTACGTACATTGGTTAAAGTAATCAAATCAGGATTGGTCGCATCGCGCTCATAGGAAACTTGCCGGTCGACCTCAGCCATCCATTCTCGATCTTGTTTAGGCTCGATAGAAAAAAACCAACCTAGACCCACCAGCCAAACAGCGCTATATATTCCGATAAGTACCTTGGTTGCTGCGCCTTTGCTAATTGATTTTTTATTAGACCATGAGTTATTTTGCAATACTCTTGTGACAGCCTCCCAATAACGTGTGCTCAACAATGCGGCTAATATACTTGCAATCGCTATTGTCGCAAGCCAAGTTAATACTGAGCTGATGCCGTACTGATACCAAATCGCTAATAGCAACCAAATTGCTGATAACAACAACGTAACGGTAATCAAAAAAGTCACAAGATGCTGTCGCCATTTAGACTTTGGCTGCCTACTTTCTGGTGTGTGGCTTCCTGATATTTTACTTTCTAATTTTTGGCTCTCTGAGTCGCGACTGTCTATAAGTCGACTGCGTGAACGCGACGAAAGCAAGCGAGAAAAAACGGAACGTAGCGACATAAGGTTTGTTTTGATAAATAAAGGCTTTGACCATAGCAAAGTTTATAACACGCTGACAATATAATTTGAGTGAATTTGTCGTTGAATGTCGGTGAGCCTTGAGATAAAGTGAAGCTAATTTGTATTAGCAAATTTATTATTTATCCATTAATTAATAATAAACCAGCTATTTTATTTATTACTTTTATCCCCATCTAGGCTCTACTTGTTTTTTATTGAGTATTGTTCGTTTTTTATCGAATATAACTCCAATTTTTATTAACTAAAGAGGTTAAATCACACCATCATGTCTGACGACACTCCCAGCCCGAGTAGTTGGTCGATGCGCGGCTTAAAACGCTGGCTATCGACCGCCCCCGAAACCCGTGATGAATTGATTCGTCTGGTACAAGACTCGCGCCAGTTTTTAGAGCCTGATACGGTCGATATGTTAGAAGGCGTGCTAGATTTGCCTGCGACACAAGTTCGCGAAATCATGACACCGCGACCACAAGTGGTTGGCCTGCATGAGAGCACCAGTCTTGCCGAAGTGATGGACATCATTCTTGATACCACTCACTCGCGCTACCCCGTTTTTGACAGTCAAGATGATGATGCAGTTATCGGCATCTTATTGGCAAAAGACTTGATTCCGATTCTGGTACATATGGTCCGCAACCAAGAAGACAAAATTGACAGTAAGCGTCTTAGAGATTTGGTGCGCCAACCATTGTACATCAGTGAAACGGCGCGCTCTGATACTTTGCTACGCTCATTGCAGCGCACCCAAGTGCATATGGCGATTGTCGTTGATGAGTTTGGTAACTTTGGTGGTGTCGTCACCATGGAAGATTTGTTAGAAGAGATCGTCGGTGACATCGTCGATGAGCATGATGACTTTGATGAAGACAGCGATATTAATAATATCGTTCCTGATCCAGAAAAGCCAAATACATGGCGCGTCCAAGCGTCTACAGTGATTGAAGACTGTAACGATGAGCTTGGTAGCCGTTTTGACGATACCGATGTCGATACGATGGGTGGTTTGGTCATGCAAGCGCTTGGCTTCGTGGGTGATTTAGAAGGTGAAAGCGTCATGATAGATGACTGGCAAATTACCATTACTGATGTAGAAGGGCGATTTATCCAAAATTTAGAACTGACTAAAATCAATGACGAGCAACAGATATTGATAGGTAGCCACTAATGTGCTCATCTGGTTATAGCAAATGACCAATGAATACAGTTCCTGACCATCTCGTTTCTAGCAAATTCAATAAAAAACACGATGAAAAATCGTGTTTTTTGCTTTCCGCCTTTTACTTTTTAGAATGAGGTTTTAGCTACGCAAATTTACCCACTTGTAGATTTTGACTGGTATCATGGGTGGGTTTTATTTGTGGCTCTGCATAAAGCATTATGCAGTCAGGTTTTGCGTGAGTTTTATCTCACAGCTTAGCTGAGAAATTTTAGAAAATATGGTTTTGGATAACTGCTATGCGTCTGTCTACTGTTGATTTGCAAAAACGTCTGAACCCCGATAAACCAAAAGGTTTACATATGGGATTGACGGTACTAATAGCTTGGCTGGCAGGGGCAGCTTTTATATTCGCGCTCGCGCCTTATGGTATTTGGCCAGTTGCTTTGGTATCACCTGCTATTTTATATGCGTTATTGGTGCCAGCGATGACGGGTCGCCGCGCCTTTCTAATTGGTCACGCCTACGGTACGGGGCTGTGGTGTGTTGGTGCGTTTTGGTTGTACACATCTATTCATGTCTATGGTGATACACCCGCATGGCTTGCGCTGATTATGATTGCGCTTATGGGTCTGGGTATGGGCTTGTTCCATGGATTTTTGGCGCTAATATTTAATCGCGTGGTTGGCAAGCAGCCATTATCTTTTGCTGCCCTTTGGATACTTCAAGAGTGGATGAAAACTTGGCTATTTACAGGTTTTCCATGGCTGTTTGTCGGTTATGCATTTACTGAACAGTACTGGCTGTCCTCGCTAGCACCTGTGGCTGGCGTCTTTGCGGTTTCCTTTGTAGCGGTACTATTGGCTGCTAGTATCGTTGAGCTACTACGTCGACGCGCTGGTTATATGATTCCATCGATAGCATTGTTAATCATTAGTAGCGCGCTATGGCTGATCAATCCGCAGTGGACCAAACCAAAAGGTACCCCTGATTTATCAGTGTCTTTGATTCAGGGTAATATCCCGCAAGACCTAAAATGGCTTACCGAATATCAGATTGAGACGCTAAAAATCTATGCAACATTGACTCGTGACGAGTGGGGGCGTGACATTGTGCTGTGGCCTGAGTCTTCGATTCCTATGTTTCAGACAGAAGCCGTTGGTTTTATCAGTGAAATGGTAGAAATGGCCAAAGAGACTGACACAACATGGGTGACAGGTATTCCATATAAGGATGAAGCAGCATTTGATGCCAGTACAGATAAATATCCGCCATTTTATAATAGTGTGGTCGCGCTAGGGGCAGAGGCGGAGGGTTTGTATAAAAAGCAGCGCCTAGTCCCATTTGGTGAATACATCCCATTTGAAGGCGTGCTTGATATTTTGCCTAATCTAGCAGGTAGCCAAGATATCATGAGCTATAGTCGCGGTAGTGATCAGCAGTCACCGCTACGTGTGCGAGGGCATAATTTAGGTGCAGCTATTTGTTACGAAGTGGCGTATCCAGATACCACGCGCAAAAACGCGATTGGCACAGACTTCTTATTAACCATCTCAAACGATGCTTGGTTTGGTACGTCAGCAGGCCCATTACAGCATCTACAGATGGTACAGATGCGTGCGTTAGAAAATGGCCGCTGGTTTATGCGTGCGACCAATACAGGGGTAACGGCTATTATTGACCATAAAGGTCGTATCGTAGAGCGTGCACCGCAGTTTGAACGTACTGTCTTGCGCGGTGATATTCAGGCACGAGTTGGCAACACGCCATTCATGCGCTTTGGTCAGTATCCTATTTTGTTTATCATGGCACTGTTGCTGATACTTAGCTATTTGGGTAAAAGACCAAAGACTCCAGTACGTTTGGCTAAGTAATATTGTGATGTGAGAAGTATGGGTTTCGAGTGATGGACAGCTTGTTAAGCAGTTGGCTGTCACAAGTGCCAAAAACGAATGTTAGAATTGTGAATAATAAACCCTTTAAATACTTAAGGGTTTTCACAAATCAGTATAAATTGCGATATAATAGGTCAATATTTCAAATATTTTGTGCAAGGTGGATAAGGTATGTCAGAAGGTATCGTCAATAACAATCCAAAAAAAGAGCTGTTATTCGCTTTAGGTGGCATTGCCATGTTCTTAGGTATTGTCTTACTTATTGGTATTTCTGCATTTTTGCGTCCAGCAGGCGAGCATATCACTGCTGAGACAACTGAAGCGTCAGCTGCGGCAGAAGCCACTGCTACCGAAGAAGAAGCGGCTCCAGCAGCTGCAACAACAGAAGAACCGTCAGATGCTGCAGCACCTGATACTGCAGCAGATGCAACCGTGACACCAGCGACAGATGCAGACAGTGCAGTTGTTACTGCAGAAGCTGGCACAGCAACTGCCTCTGGCACTGTGAGCCAAGCCGCTGTTGCCGATGCTGAGTTGACAGCTGAGCAAGCGGACGGTGACTTAGAGGCTGGGGATACTGGCGAAGCTACTGAAGAGAACGCAGCACAGTAGTCTATATTATAAGTATGTCACTGATTCAAAGTAGTACTACTCAATGATAAAATAAGCTGTATTATGAAGTCTATATCAACAGTGCTGTAAGTATAATATTACTGGCCTATATGGTCAGAAAAAGATCCCGTTCTCAACCATTGAGAGCGGGTTCTTTTTTATGAGTATTTGTGTAATTTTTAACCAACTTTTTCTTTACTTGCCTATAACCAAGTGAAACAATGTTCCGCCTATATGACCGTCCACCTGAATAGTCAGGGTTTTGGTCATTACAAATATGATCTTTAAAGGAATAAAGTTATGGGCACAGAAACAAAATCGGGGGCTAGTGCAGCAGAGCTAGAAGCACTAGACAATGGCTTTATGGGACATCCTGCGCCCTTACGCTCATTGTTTTTTACCGAAATGTGGGAGCGATTCTCCTATTATAGTATTCGTCCACTATTAGTTTTATTTATGGTGGCAACAGTGAGCAGTGGCGGTTTTGGCTTCAGTGAAGTCACCGCTTCTGCTATTTATGGTATTTTTGCGGGTTCGTTATACTTAGCAGCAGTACCAGGTGGTTGGCTAGCAGATAACTGGCTAGGTCAAGAGCGTGCATTGTGGTGGGGTAGTATCATTATTGCCCTTGGTCACTTGTGTATCGCGCTTTCAGCGATGTTTGGTATGACGCTGTTCTTTGTTGGTTTAATCTGTATTGTCTTAGGTTCAGGGTTATTTAAGACTTGTATCTCAGTGATGGTTGGCGCCTTGTATCCTAAGGGCGACTCTCGCCGTGATGGCGGTTTTACCTTGTTTTATATGGGTATTAACATCGGTGCGTTACTGGCGGCACTTATCGTTGGTGTATTCAAAGAAAAAGGCATGTGGCATGTCGGCTTTGGCGTTGGTGGTTTGGGTATGCTGGTTTCATTATTGATCTATCGTTTTGTGGCACAAAAGAACTTAACGCGTTATGCACGCGCCAAAGGCATCTCTGCCGAATGGGAAAAGTCCAATGACCATTACAAAAACATCGGTCGCTGGGTTGGTGGCTTCGTCGCGTTGCTAGTAGCTGCAGTGCTACTAGTGTCTACCGGTATGATATCGTTCAACCCTGAGATGGTTGCAGAGTATATGACGTATATCATTGCTGCGGTGGTCATCTTGTATTTTGCTATTATGTTTATCTCCCCGCGATTGGATAAGACTGACAAACTACGCTTGTTGATTTGCTTTGTCTTAATCATCGGTTCGACGCTGTTTTGGTCAAGTTTTGAACAGCAGCCAACGTCTTTTAACTTATTTGCCGATCGTTATACCGATCTAAATGTTTTAGGATTTGAGATACCAAGTATTTGGTTTCAGTCATTGAACCCGCTATTTATTCTAATGTTGGCGCCTATCGTCAGTATTATTTGGGTCAAGCTTGGCAACCGAGGTCTTGAGCCCAGCAGTATGGCTAAGTTTGCACTCGGTATGCTACTTGCAGCCGCAGGTTTTGCTTTGATGATTTTTGCTTCAAAAAGTATTTTAGCGCCTGGTGCTGGCTTGGCATCGCCATTATGGTTGGTTGGTAGTTTATTATTATTGACGCTAGGTGAGCTAGCATTGAGCCCAGTTGGTTTATCTGCCATGACAAAGCTGGCACCAGAGGGTATGCAAGGGCAAATGATGGGGCTGTTCTTTGCCTCTATTGCTATGGGTAACTTGGTCGCCGCATTCTTCGGTGGACATGTATCTGCTGACAAAATCGAAGGGCTTCCAGGCCTATTTACCACCATGACCGTCTTCTTGGTAGTTACCGCTGTAATATTATTGATACTAGCAAAACCTATCAATAAAATGCTCAAAGAAAGTGAGCGTGAGAAACAACTGGCCAAGCAATAAGATAGTCTGATGTACATTTGTGAATAACAACAGCACAAATGACGCATGACGAGACGTGTTACCATGACTGGTAGCACGTTTTATTGTTTTAGTTAGTGATATATTTGGCACAAGCTATTGAAAGCTTACTATCCGCCCAAACATCTAATAATAGCTCACTACAAGCATCAGTACAGTCTCTTATAAGGCTATATTAAATTAGTTTTCTATTCTCAATATTTAAAAAATTATTCAAATAGATATAGGTAGATAAGTAATTACTATCGATAACAAATGTCTTATTAAAACTAAAGCAGTATCAATAACTCAAACAAGACAACTATTAGAACAAGACGATTATCAGCAATCGCGTCATCATCATATTTCATAACATCTATAAGGACACATTTAATGAATAAACAAGCCATTCACGAACGTATTGCTAATTTACGTAGCACCTTAGCAGCGCAAGATCTCACCGCAATCATCGTACCCTCTGCTGATCCACATTTATCTGAATACCTACCAGAGTACTGGCAAGCACGCTTATGGCTGTCAGGCTTTACCGGTTCTGTCGGTACGCTAGTCGTGACTGCTGACTTTGCAGGTTTATGGACGGATAGCCGTTATTGGGTACATGCTGCTGATCAGTTAGAAGGTACAGGTATTACCTTAGAAAAGCTTGCGCCAGGTCAGCCAAATCATATCGATTGGTTAGCCGAGCATTTGCAAGAAGGAGATAGTGTGGCAGTGGATGGTAATGTGCTGTCTATCGCTGAGCAAGATCGCCTGTTAAATGCTTTTGATGCCAATGATATTACTTTGATCACTGAGCGTGATGTGCTGACAGAGATTTGGACAGATCGCCCAGCACTACCAGCGGCCAAGTTATATGCCCATGATGAGCAGTTCCTTGCTCAGTCGGCTACCTCGAAACTTGCTGCAGTACGCGAAGGTATGGCAGAAGCAGGTGCGACCCATCATTTACTTTCAAGTCTAGACGATATTGCTTGGTTGACGAACTTGCGCGGCGCTGATGTTGATTATAATCCGGTATTCTTGTCACATATGTTGATTGACGCAGACAATGCAACGCTGTTCGTTGATAACGATAAAGTGAGCGAAGATATCGCACAGAGTCTAAAAGACAGTGGTATCACACTGGCAGGCTATTCCGCTGTACAGGATGCATTGAGTGCATTAACGCCAGACGACTTACTATTGTTAGATCCGAGCAAAGTTGCAGTAGGTACACTCTCAAAAATGGCGGATGATGTTGGTTTTATCGAGCAAATGGCGCCTAGTACATTGCTTAAATCTGTGAAGTCAGATGCAGATATTGATCATGTGCGTGAAGCTATGCGTCAAGATGGTGCTGCTTTGGCTGAGTTTTTTGCTACATTTGAACAGCGTCTAGCAGACGGTGAGCGTTTAAGTGAGCTAGATGTGGATAGCATGCTAATAGATGTACGTAGTCAACAGCCACATTATGTCTCACCAAGTTTCCCGACTATCGCAGGTTTCAATGAAAACGGTGCATTGCCACATTACCGCGCTACGCCAGAAAACTTTAGCTACCTTGATGTGGCCGAGGGCGAAGGCGGATTACTACTGATTGACTCAGGCGCACAATATCAAAATGGTACAACAGATATCACCCGCGTAGTTGGTATCGGGCAAGTAAGCTCTGAGCATAAACGCGATTTTACTACTGTCTTGAAGGCCCATATTGCCTTGGCGAAAGCGCATTTTCCTGATGGTATTGCCTCACCGTTGATCGATGCCATTTGCCGTGCGCCGTTGTGGCAAGCACAGATGGATTATGGTCATGGTACGGGTCACGGCGTTGGCTATTTCTTAAACGTACACGAAGGCCCGCAAGTCATCGCTTATAGCGCTAGCACACCAAAAGAGCGCGCGATGAAAGTCGGTATGATTTCTAGTAATGAACCAGGTCTATACCGCGAAGGCAAATGGGGTATCCGTATCGAGAACTTGGTAGTGAATACGCCAGTTACTAAACCTACTGAGACCGAGTTTGGTGATTTTTTAAACTTTGAGACCATCACTTACTGCCCAATCGATACGCGTCTGATTGAGCCGTCGTTGTTGGATCAAACTGAGATAGATTGGTTAAATGACTATCATAGCCAAGTCTTCGCAGAGCTAAAAGATCGTGTTGAAGGCGCAGCGCTTGAGTGGTTGACTGAACGTACCAAAGCCATCTAATACCAAGCTCAAAACATTAAACAAAAGCAATAAAAAGCCCCGTAAATGATTTACGGGGCTTTTTATTGTTTGTTGTCTAATACTTACTACTGAGCGGTTATTTCTAACGGTAAGTCTAATATTGAAAAATATACACTGTTGTTAGTGAATGCTTTTCTTAGCAGCTTTGTTGTTAGCAGTTGAGTCATTCTGTTCGCTAAAGTGTTGGTTGACCTCAGCACGTAGCCAAGACTTTAGATTTTCAGACATTAGCATCATTTGTTCACTTAAATAGTCATCAATCTGTGTTTCCAGCTCACGGATTAGCTGTTGATGTGTCGCATCTAGCTTCGCGTCTTTTAATGCCAAGTTAATCGCTGCACTGGCTTTGTTGTTGATATCTTTAATGTGATTATCACTAAGCGCCTGTGTTTGTTCACTAATAGTTTTATTATCGCTAGCGTTGTCCTTAGTATTAGTTGTTTCTGATGCTAACTTTTCAGTCTTTGCACTAGATGCGTCAGCAACAGCGCTATCTGTCACGACTTTATCTGTGTTTGATTTCTCTACATCATTAGCAGGCAGCTCTTTATCGTTGTCTTTCTCTAACGCTGCCTGCTCATTCTTTTCTTGTTCTTCTTGAGCTTTTTCTGCTTTACGTGTGGCTTCTTCTGCCTCTTTTTTCTTTTGCTCTTCTTCTAGTTTTTGTTTTGCAGCGGCTTCTTCTTGTTCTTGTTTATCCGTGATCGCTTTAGCAATGGCTTGCTCTGCATTGTAGTTATCATATAGCTCGTTTACATGAGTATCTAAATCATGGGTGTTAAAAGTAAAGTCTTCAAATGAGGTGTCAGATTGCAGCAGAGTAGTGATGTCTTTTAGTTCTTGGGTAATAGCTGCACGTACTGGCTCAGGTGCACACGTCCAGCGTTGATAAAACTGATGGGAAAATGAGTAGCTTGACATGGTATCTTCCATAAATGTTCCAAAATTTACCCCTTATCATACGCAAGTACGATAAGGGGCTGCAAGTGGACAAACGTAGCAAATCTGACACCAACGTTACAACGCATTCATTACTATGCGCTGAGATGTAGATAGATGGCTATTTATTGACAGGCCAGCGAGCAAATACCAAGGAACCATTAGTACCACCAAAGCCAAAGCTGTTAGACACTGCATACTGTAAGTTATCGACTTTGCGTGATTTATTAGCCACATAATCGAGGTTACAGTTGTCTTCGACATCGTCTAGATTAATCGTCGGTGGCACATGCTGGTTCTGTAGAGCGAGTACGGTGAAGATGGCTTCAACCCCGCCAGCGGCACCAAGTAAATGTCCCGTCATTGATTTAGTTGAGCTGACTAAAATACTGTCTTTCACAGGTGAGAACACAGTTTCGATCGCAATAGACTCAGCCACGTCACCAGCAGGGGTGCTAGTGCCATGCGCATTGACATAACCTACGCTTGATGATTCGATACCAGCATCGTTTAGTGCATTTTTCATCGCTTTTGCTGCACCGCTACCGTCTTCTGGTGGTGCAGTAATATGGCCAGCATCATCGCTCATACCAAAACCGACTAGCTCTGCTAATATCGTTGCACCGCGTGCTTTGGCATGGGCAAGGCTTTCTAGTACCACGACACCAGCACCATCACCAAGGACAAACCCGTCACGACCTTTATCAAATGGACGTGAGGCTTTGGTGGGTTCATCGTTGCGGGTAGAGAGTGCGTGCATCGCACTGAAGCCTGCTATACCAAGTGGGCTAGAGCCTTTTTCACTACCACCAGCCAACATAACATCAGCATCACCATAAGCGATCAAACGAGCGGCAAGACCCATAGCGTGAGTCGCCGTGGTACAAGCAGTTGATGTCGCAAGGTTTGGGCCCTTTAGCTTATGCTTAATCGCTATCAGTCCTGCTGCCATATTGACGATAGAGCCTGGGATAATAAAAGGTGAGACTTTGCTTGCACCTTTTTCGTGTAGGGTATCACGGCTGTTTTCAATCGTTTGGATACCGCCAATACCTGAACCTAAGATAATGCCAAAGCGATCTTGGTCAACGCCTTGTACAGGTGCATCAGCAGCACTAACTTCATCGATGAAACCAGCTTGCTTCAGTGCCATGGCAGAAGCGGCGACCCCATAATGCATAAACTCATCATAGCGACGCGCATCTTTGGCATTCATATATTGCTTGGCATCAAAATCCTTGATCACGCCTGCGATTTGTGCACGATAGCCTGTGGCGTCGAAATGCGTAATTGGTGAGATACCACTCTCGCCATTGAGCAATTTGGCCCATGAGCTATCGACGTCTAAACCGAGCGGCGTAATAGCACCCATGCCAGTAACTACGACGCGAGTATCATCAGAGCGCTCATAGTGAGGTGGTTTTTGACGCGATTTGTGTACAGGTGCTGCAGTCATATTATTTTTGTCATCAGTGGTGGCTTGGTCGACAGGTGAACTACTATTCTGGCTCATGCGATATATCCTATACTTACAGGTCCTAAGAGAATGGCGTTTCAAAAGTCATTATAAAACACATAGGTGCACGTATGTAAACTAAAATTTAACTGGTCAGGCGAAACATACTTGACCCAATACCACACCTTTATTTGCCCCTGTGACAGCGGGTAAATTGCCAGTTTCACCCATTAGTGTTTGTCTGGCTAACCATGCAAATGCAACAGCTTCTACCCACGTTGGCGCAAGCCCCAAATGTTCAGTGGTTTGTACGGTGTAATGAGGTAAGTGTGCTTGCAGACGTTTCATTAAATAGTCATTCAATGCGCCGCCACCGCAAACATAGACCGAGCTGTTTTTGGAATCACTGATAAACATATTGATTTGCGTACTGGCACTGATGGCCGTTAACTCCGTCAAGGTTGCTTGCACATCGGCTGCTGAATAACTGATGTTAGCATTGGCCTGCTCAAAAGCTTGTAGCTCACCTTGCAACCAAATTAAGTTAAAGTCTTCACGGCCTGTACTTTTTGGGTGAGACTGAGCAAAAAATGGATGTGTCAAAAGTTGCTGTAATAATGGTTCAATGATGGTTCCAGACTGCGCCCAAGCGCCACCTGCGTCATAAGCATTGTCAGTATGCAACGAGGTCCACGCATCCAATAATAAGTTGGCAGGTCCAGTATCGTAGCCAACAACTTGATCTTCCTCATTAGCTGGCAAGACGGTTATATTAGCAATACCGCCTAAGTTTAATAGCACACGCGTGCTATCAGGGTTGGTAAACAATGCCTGATGAAACGCAGGTACTAAAGGCGCACCTTGACCGCCAACTGCCATGTCACGACGACGGAAATCACTGACCACGCTGATGCCTGTGCGCTCAGCAATGATATTAGCATCGACCAGTTGCAAGCTAAAACCCATCTGCGGACGATGGCGTACGGTTTGTCCATGACAGCCAATCGCTAGTACTGACTCAGGATCGGTATTTGATTGCTGCAATAAAGTATTGACCACTTCGCTCGTGAATTCAGCGTACGCACGGCTTGCCCAGCCGAACCAATCTAATTCACTGTTTGGTTCATCGGCCTCTGGTACAAGTTGATTCACACCATTAGGTTGGCATAATGCTAATAGTACTTCGCGCAGACGTAGCGGAAAGTCTTGGCTATAAGTCGTAAGCAGTCGCATTGGTGGTTGGGTGTTGTCTTCGTTACTTATCTCAGAATTAAACTGACAAAGGACCGCATCCATACCATCTAAACTGGTGCCAGACATCATGCCGATGTATAAGCCATCATCAAAGCTTTCAAACACCGTTTGTTCAAGTGCATCGGTCAGAGAGGCATAGTTCGAATTATCAGAAGTCAAATCATCAATATCGTCTGAAGAGTTATCTAAACCATTATTCATAAGTAAGTCTACAAGGGCATTATGGTCAGTATCAGCAATCGATGCGGGGTTGGTCATGGCAATTTACCTTAAAAAACGCTAGTATATCCGTCAAATTCTAGCATTTTTTCCAACCTTTTGAGGTTCTAAACTTCCTAAGGTGTTGAGCCAGTAACCGTCATTCACAAAAATCCCAATTAAAGTGATATATAGAGAGCATCATGACCCATCAAACTTACACCCTAGAAGAACAACTGGCCCTTATTCAGCGTGGTACGCAAGAGATATTATCTGAAGATGACTTAGTGGCTAAGCTAAAACTCAATCGTCCGCTACGTATCAAGGCAGGCTTTGATCCTACTGCACCTGATCTGCATTTGGGTCACACTGTGCTGATTAATAAACTCAAGCATTTTCAAGACTTGGGTCATGAGATTTATTTCTTAATCGGTGATTATACGGCTAAGATTGGTGATCCTTCTGGCAAAAACAGCACGCGTCCGCCATTGACTGATGAGCAAATCAAAGCCAATGCCACGACCTATGCTGAGCAAGTATTTAAAATCTTGGATAAAGAAAAAACCCGCGTGGTCTTTAACTCTGAGTGGTTCAATGACATGTCAGCGGCAGATATGATTCAGCTCGCCAGTCAGCAAACCGTTTCACGTATGCTTGAGCGTGATGACTTCTCTAAACGCTATGCATCACAAACGCCTATCTCAATCCACGAGTTTTTGTATCCGCTCGTACAAGGTTATGACTCTATCGCGCTAAAAGCTGATGTCGAGCTTGGCGGTACTGACCAAACTTTTAACCTACTGATGGGACGTACGCTACAAGGTCGTTATGGTCAAGAATCACAAGTTTGTATCACCGTACCAATTTTAGAAGGATTGGACGGCGTTAATAAAATGTCTAAGTCGCTAAACAACTACGTGGCTATCTATGATGCACCAGGCACCATGTACCAAAAAATACTGTCTATGCCAGACACGCTGATCCATCGCTATTTTGAATTTTTAAGCTTTAAGCCAATGCAAGAAGTGGAAAGTTTGATGCGTGAAATGGAAGATGGCCGTAACCCACAAGAAATCAAACGTATCTTAGCCGAAGAGCTAATCGAACGTTTCCATGATGCTGATGCCGCTGCTAATGCGCACAAATCTGCTGGTAATGTTTTAGCAGATGGCGAGCTACCAGTTGACTTGCCGGAAGTAATGCTTGATTTAGAAGGGCAAGATGCGTTATTCATCACTCAAGTATTGAACCAAGCTAAGCTAGCTAAAAACAACTCAGCAGCCAAAGACATGGTAAAACGTGGCGCGGTAAAAGTAGATGGCGAAGTGGTTGATGGTGGCTTTAGTCTCACCTCAGGTCAAACGGTCGTCATTCAAGCTGGCAAAAAGGCTTACGCAAAAGTGACGGTTGCTTAGATAATCTACAAAAATGATTAAAAGCGAGGTCGGCAGTAATTGTCGACCTTTTTTATGAAGCGACAATTATCAGCCATTTTTTAATAGTAGGAGTTTGCTATGACAAAAACCATCTCTCAAGGCATCTACCGCCACTATAAAGGCAGCCTTTATCAAGTATTACATACGGCACAGCATTCAGAGACTGAAGAATCGCTTGTGGTATATCGTTGTCTTTATGGTGAGTATAGCGTGTGGGTTCGTCCGCTTGCGATGTTTACTGAAACGGTCACGGTTGATGGTAAAGAAACTCCACGATTTGAGTTGATTCAAGACTTAACCGATTAGTTTCAGTTTTTTGTGAACACATCTCACAGCTGACTCAACAAAAAAGTGACTTTTACAGTCGCTTTTTTTATGTCTGCCCGACCTAGTTTCTTAAAGTTCAATTACGCAAAAATCGCTTTAAAACATTATAAAATGCCACAGGTGCATCCATTGGTACAGCATGGCCCGATGTTGGCAAAACAATACTGTGGGCATTTGGAAGCAGAGTGGTTAAACGCCGTTGCCACTCTGCATTATATAACTGTGAGCGCTCACCAATCAGTAAGGTAGTCGGAATATTGACCGTTGGCAAAACGTCGCGGTAATCGTAGGGCAATGCAACATAAGCCGATAGGCAACGCAGTTTGTGTTGCCAAGTCGCGTGTTCCATCAATGAGATTTTGTGTGGTGCCCGATAACTAAGGGCTTTTACCAATAATTGTGAAGGTCTGCTACTGACAGACAGCAGAGAAAAAGAGCGCTCCATGTCTAATAAGTTTGCTTTTAATCGATAGGGCAAGTGACGGAAATCAACCATTTGCTCCGCTTGTAGATAAGGAGCGGTGTCGGTAATTAACTGTGTAAATTGCGCAAACAACTCGCTTTGTCGTGTACCAAATACGCCGCCACCTTGCCAGTCTGGTTGATTATGAATAATTGGTGCTTGGTCAATATTCAGATAACGACTCACGCGCTGAGTACCAAAGCGCTGAAAATACGCCCACATGACCAATGCCCCCATCGATATAGCGGCAACAGGAAAAGCCTCAGAGCCAGTTTCTTTGCTCACGTATTCAAATACTTCTTGAGTATCTTGTGCATATTGTTCAATAAAATCAAACGTTGGCATGGTCAGATCACTGGCCAAACCAAACCCCCTAAAATGCGGCAAGTAAAAGCAGTGGTGTTGAATCAGGGGTAAAATAAATGGCATGAATTGTCTCGCATCCATACCAAAAGCGTGCAGTAATAGGACAGGTTTACCTTTGCCAATGACAGATACGGGCATTGCCGTTCCGTCAGCAGTATCTATATGTATCGTCTTTAATTGATAAGGAGTAGGAAGGGGTAGGAGGTTTTTTTTCATAGAGTAATATCACTTTGATTTATTAAACTGTCTCGATCAACCTAAATAAAGGCGTTTTGCTGCAAAACATGTCACTACAAAGTAGTTATACCGTCAATAAAAGACTGCTATATTAAAGCAATTATCTGACCATAACATAGAATTTGGCTTATGCTGAAAGTTGTTAGTAAGCATATACCAATGCTATTTAATGACTGAAATGATTGTTGAGGATAAAATCCATGAGCAGATCAACATTCCCATTACTCGATAGTAGCTTATATCCACAAGTTTGGCAGCAGCAGACATTTACCAGTCCGCAAGCGCTTTTGCTGTCGATGCTATCTGCTATTTTAGATGCAAATATCACAATTGATACCAGTGCTTTTACTAAGCAGTTATTGGCAGATGATGTTTATCAAGAATGGATTAATACCACAGTATTCGGACGTTATCTTCATCGTAACTTCACGGCATTTTATCAGCAGACAGAGGATGGCTTTAATACCGATATGCCTGCCATATTTCGTCAAGAGCTGGTACGGCATGCGCAATATCTACCACTGAAACAGGTATTGTTTTTTGCAGGAGATATGCACAAAAGTGTAAGGCAGTCGAAAACATTGACCACTACTGTAAATCCAGCGACTGCACTCATAAATGCTCAGAAAATGTCACAGAAATTAGACGTGAATAATTCAAAATTAATCATTAATCAGATAACCATCACTGGCAAGCAAGTATTGGGATTTGCCATACGACATAATAAACGCACTAGTGAGCGTCTTCGTAACGAAGTACTAATTTTGGATTTTCAGGATTTGCTTCTGGTTAATGAGCAGACACAGGAAGCCACAAAAAAAAGCAATATAGATAACTCTATATTGCTTCGGTCTTATGAACTACGCTAACAAGGTCGGTGTTGATAAGTGATATATCGATAATTAATGCCAGTATGATAACTAACACAGCAAATAGTATTAACCTTGCTTGGCAATCGTCAGTCCATTATAGGTCTGAGCAACTGGCATCACTTCTAGGCGGTTAACGTTAATATGAGCAGGCGATTCGATTAGCCATAATAAAATATCGCCGATATCTTCACCTGTCATGGTTTTAAAACCGTCATAAACCTTGGCCGCTTTGTCATCGTCACCATGATAGCGCACGTTTGAAAACTCAGTGCCAGCCACGTTGCCAGGTTCAAGATTGGTCACACGCACTTGGGTGCCAATCAGATCCGCTCGCAAGTTTAAGCTGAATTGTTTTACAAACGCTTTAGTGGCGCCGTAAACGTTACCACCAAAATAGGGCCAGCTACCAGCAATCGAACCGACGTTGATAATATAACCGCTATCGCGATCGACCATCGCTGGCAAGACGGCATGGGTTAACGCCATCAAACCTTTAATATTGGTATCAGTCATGCGCATCCAGTCATCAAGACTGGCTTTGTGAGCAGGCTCTGTACCAAGTGCTAGTCCAGCATTGTTTACCAAGACATCTATTTGATTAAAACCGTCAGGTAAGTCTGCGATTATTTGCGGGATAGAAGCCGTATCACTTACATCCATAACCACGGGTAAAAAAGCCTCACCTAGAGTCTCTGCCAACGCATTCAGTTTATCAAGGCGTCGGGCGCAACCAATCACGCGATGACCATTAGTAACCAAACGCTCTGCCAACGCTTTACCAAAACCCGCGCTTGCTCCTGTAATCAATACGTTCATTATCTGTCCTTATTGTTGATGCTGTTTGCTGTTGCCATAACTTTGATGACGGCTTTATTTACCCTAATGCGATTTATCTGTTAGATAACTGCTTACCAAAAATCTTATCACCAGCATCACCCAGACCTGGGATGATATAACCATGCTCATCTAAATGACTGTCTAATGCAGCGGTATAGATAGTCACGTCAGGATGCGCTTCATTTACCAAACGTACGCCTTCAGGTGCAGCCACTAATACCAATGCTTTAATGTTAGTACAGCCATTTTTCTTTAGCATCTCGATGGTCGCAACCATTGAGCCGCCTGTGGCTAGCATTGGATCAATGATCAGCGCAGGACGTTTGTCCATGTGGCTAACGAATTTTTCAAAGAACGGGACTGGCTGTAGCGTTTCTTCATCACGCTGTAGACCGACCACAGAGATTTTAGCAGTAGGGATCAAATCGAGCACCCCATCAAGCATGCCAATACCTGCACGTAGAATCGGTACGATAGTCGCCGTTTTACCGATGATTTGCTCACCAGTAATTTCGCCACACCAACCCTGCATTGGGAAGGTTTCAATTTCAAAGTCACGGCTTGCTTCATAAGCCATCAAGCGCGCAAGCTCTTTGGTCAATGTACGAAATTTATAAGTACTACAGTCTTTTTCGCGCATGAGGCTGAGTTTATGACGGACTAGTGGATGATCGATTACCGTAATTTTTAAATCGCTGTTTAAGTCACTCATAAGTACTCTCTTGGTTTCTTGTCTGATGCTTGCGCAGTTACTGCGGTTGCTATTAGTATAAAAGATACAAACACTTACCACACTTTAACCATGTTTTTAGCACACAAATAGTAAAGTTAAAGCTTCAATAACCAAGCTAACTAACTACTCTATGACAGTGCTCATTTAGTGCAATAACAATATCTACGTTCACAGTTGCCATCAAAGCCTAAGTAAAGTGATGTCGCGCCATTTAAGTCAACCGATTAAACCGACTAAGTTTGACTAGATAACGTGATTATAAATGAGGTAGTGTTTAGACTTGCTATGATACCAAAAAAACCGCTTTTCTGATGAAGAATATCATGACTATAAAAACACCAAGTACCCAAAAATCCATCGATAATAACTCGACAATGTCTAAAAATAGAGCCACAGAGCTTGAAACCCATCCTTTTGAGCCTGTCTTACCGCCCAATGCAACGGTCATGATGATGGGCACTTTTCCACCGACTGCGGATAAATGGGCAATGAGCTTTCATTATCCCAACTTTTATAATGATATGTGGCGGATATATGGTCGAGTATTTTTTGGTGATGCTGACTATTTTAGAGTAGGCGATGAGAAGCGATTTGACCCTGAGCGTATTCGCGCCTTTATGTTTGAACGCGGTATAGCTTCTTGTCCGACAGTAAAACAAGCTATTCGTGAAACGGGTAATGCTTCGGATAAGAATCTAACAGTAGTCACACCTGTTGATCTAGATATTATCTTGCCACAAGTGCCAAAGGTAAAGACACTGTTCACAACAGGAGGTAAGGCGACAGAAGTACTGCTTGGATTATTAGATGAGCCAATTGCCAAATCAAAACATCCAAAAACCAATCAAAGTATGCATTACCCTTATCAATGGCAGAATGCGGATGACAAAAAAATGGATGTTAATGACTTGAGCTTATATAGACTGCCTTCGACCTCACGTGCTTATCCGCTCTCATTGGATAAGAAAGTCGCTGCGTATAGAGCGTTTTTTGAAAAAATTGGTAAGTTATAAAGTAAAATTAGAGAAATGGTGTCACTAATAGAAGGTAAAGCTCAAAGGTAGTGAAAGGTATTTATCTAGTAAAGCTGAACGTTTTTGATATCAGGAAATATGGCAAATAGCATATTTATAGTCAGTCTTTAAGCCTATTGAAATTAACCAAATCATAACCCCTTGAAAAAAATAGCAATTTATTCACCTCTTAAAATAAACCTAAAAACATTAATAAAACAGGTTGACACTGAGTATAAACTCTCTATAATACGCCCTCATCAAGACGGACAGGACAACTTATATGTAGATTACATATAACTAACCTGGTTAACTTT
>NZ_JBQSVH010000018.1:0-64409 GCF_052376135.1 Psychrobacter sp. AOP7-C1-14
TATCTCGTTATAAAACCTTTTTACAATCATACTTATTTGTCCTATTTCATTCGCTACCTTACTTGCTTCCTACCCTATATATTCCTCACTGTATCAGAAACTCAATTTGTCCATTTCACTGAGTAGCATCATAGCAATTATGTATGCTGGGCGCATGAAATTTGCTATTATAGTCAGCACTTTAATATCAATATTATGATGCCCTTATGATGATTCATCCTCAGTACGATCCCGTAGCATTAGCCATTGGACCTGTCGAAGTCCATTGGTATGGGCTGATGTATTTACTGGCATTTGCTGCCGCTTATGGCTTAGCTTGGTATCGCAGCACCAAACGCGATAACTGGAATACCGACATGGTATCCGATTTGGTCTTCTTTGGTGCGCTTGGCGTCATTTTAGGTGGCCGTGTTGGCTATGTCTTGTTTTATCAATTCGGTGAATTGCTACAAAATCCTGCCTATCTTTTCAAAGTCTGGGAAGGCGGCATGTCATTCCATGGTGGCTTGATTGGTGTCATGCTCGGCATGCTATATTTTGCTCGTAAGTATAAAAAGACACCCTTTCAAGTATTGGATTTTGTCGTGCCATGCGTACCAACTGGCCTATTGTTCGGACGTATCGGCAACTACATAAATGCTGAGCTGTGGGGCCGTGTCTCTGACGGTGGCTATAATTGGCTGACCTACTTCCCGCAAGCGGCGGCGGCTGACATGCAGCAATTGCAAGCCAATCCTGAGCTGCAAGAGCTAATGACTGAAGTTAATGGACAGTATCTGCTGCCTCGTCATCCTTCACAATTGTATGAAGCACTTGCTGAAGGTTTATTGCTGTTCTTATTTTTATGGTGGTATTCCTCAAAACCACGCCCTCGTATGGCAGCAACAGGTGTGTTTATGTTGGGTTATGGCGTTAGCCGTTTCATCATCGAGTTCTTCCGTCAGCCAGATGTTGACCAAGGATTCATTTTGCTAGGCTGGGTGACCAAAGGGCAAATGCTAAGTGCGCCGATGATAATTATTGGCTTTATCCTACTAATATATGCTTACAAACGCGGCATCTATGACTGGGGTAAACAGGCTGCTTATTAAGCCATATATCAAACAGTATATTAAACAATACCGACGAGCATTTTTATGATTAACAGCACTAATGAGCAAGGCTATTTAGACTTGCTCAAACACGTTTTGACCACAGGCACTGAAAAAGGCGATCGTACTGGCACTGGTACGCTCAGCCACTTTGGCGCACAGCTACGCTTTGACTTAGCATCAGGGTTTCCGTTATTAACCACCAAAAAAGTCCACTTTAAATCCATTGCTTATGAACTATTTTGGTTTTTAAGTGGTAGTACTCACGTCGATTATCTGCAAGCTAATGGCGTACGCATTTGGAATGAATGGGCTACTGCAGAACAAACGGCACGCTTCAACCGTCCTGCTGGTGACTTGGGACCTGTCTATGGTCATCAATGGCGTAATTATGGCGCAACTAAAGACAATGCTGGTATTTATAATGCTGATGGTGTTGATCAAATCACTCAAGTCATCGAACAAATAAAGACCAACCCTAATTCACGCCGTCTGATCGTGTCTGGTTGGAATCCTGGCGAAGCGGATCAAGTTGCTTTACCACCTTGTCATACCATGTTTCAATTCTTTGTTGCAGACAATAAACTGTCGTGCCAGCTCTATCAGCGCTCAGCAGATTTATTTTTGGGTGTACCATTTAATATTGCTAGCTATGCGCTGCTGACCCACATGGTCGCGCAAATTTGTGGTCTAGACGTTGGAGAATTTATTTGGACTGGTGGTGATTGTCATATTTATCAAAACCACCGTGAGCAAGTTGAGCTACAGTTGACTCGCTCACTATATACATTACCAACCTTGACGCTCAACCCTGATATTGATGATATTTTTGCCTTCACCTATGAAGACGTTAGCGTTGAAGGTTACGAATCACACCCTGCTATTAAAGGAAAAGTTGCGGTATAGTATTTTTCTGATTGACTACTTTACACAAGATTAAAACGTTAAAAGCGAATAAAAAGGACAGATTATGAGTTATGCCCACACCGAAGTTGCCCAAATCGCAGCCATCAGTAGCAACCGCTGTATCGGTAAAAACAATGAGCTACCGTGGCATATCTCAGCAGATTTGCAGCACTTCAAAAAGATGACGACCAAAGAAAATGATGACGGTGTACAAGGCATCGTGATTATGGGTCGCAAGACATTTGAGTCGATGGGTAGCAAGCCGTTACCAAAGCGTGTGAGCTTCATTGTCACGACACAAATGGATTATGCTGAGACAAAAGGTCTCGCAGATAGCAGTAATGCTTACGTAGTACACAACCTAGACGATGCACTGACACAAGCGGCTAGCCTTGCTCATGGCGCACATCTCGATACGATATGGGTGATTGGTGGTGAGCGAGTATTTAGCGATGCTTTGATGTATACAGACCGTATTGAGCTGACTCATGTAGATACTGACATCGTTGACGGTGATGCATTTTACCCTGAGCTACCAGAACGATTTAAAGTAGCAGACGAATCTGATCAAATGCACGACGAAAAAAGTGATTTAAGCTTTAAGTTTACCACTTACAAAGTAGAGACTGATAAGTAGCAAAAACATATTAAAAAAGGGGCAGCCTTGGATAAGTAAAATTATCCAAGGTTGCCCCTTTTTTAATTTAATTCTCACGCAGTCTTATCTATATACTACCAACAAGATAAGAATCGATAGTCAATTACAGCTAATCGATTACTCGTGCAATACCTTATAAACTGTTTTTGCGAGCACAGGACCAATACCTTGTACGCCTGATAGCTCTTGTTGGGATGCCCCAAGCAATTGCTGCATACCGCCAAAGTGATTGAGCAAATCACGACGACGTTTCTCACCCAGCCCAGGTATCACCTCTAGTACCGACGATGAACGGCGTTTATCACGTTTCTTACGGTGCGCCGTAATCGCAAAACGATGCGCCTCATCACGAATATGCATCAGTAAATGTAGCGCCTTACTATCCATCGGCAAATCTAACGGTTCATGATCGATAAAGTGTAATACCTCCAGTCCAGCTTTACGCCCTTCTCCTTTTGCCACACTAATGAGCAAGGTATCACCCAAAACCCCCAACTCCGTTAATACTTCTTTGGCAATACCAAGCTGACCTTTACCACCATCAATCAGCAACAAATCTGGCAACGGCTGTTTCTTATAACGTCGGGTCAGCACTTGCTTCATCGCCGCATAGTCGTCACCGCCCTGAATATCATGAATAGCATATTGACGGTAATCGCGTCGGCGCGAGCCACCTTGATCAAATACCACGCAACTACCAATGGTCGCTTCACCCATCGTATGTGAAATATCAAAACATTCGATACGATCAATCGTCCGATCTGTGACCGTTGCCAGTACATCTTTTAGTGCGCCAAAGCGTGCATGTAGCTCTAAATAATCGCCAAGCTTGGTTTTTAGTGCATTACTGGTATTGAGTGTTGCTAAGTCCAACCATTCTGAACGATGCTCGCGCACATTGGTCTTAATGGCTACTTTATTACCAAAATGCGTTGCCAATGCTTCGCTTACTGCTATCTGATCTGGTATCTGATGGCTCAATATTATTTCGGCAGGTAAATCGTCAGTCACTTGGAAGTAAAAGGACGTAATAAAAGCTGATAGATTGTCTGCTAACAACTCACTACTATCAACATCAGGGAAATAATTTTTACCACCCAATACTCGACCGCCACGTACAGTCAGTACGTTGACACAAGTCATGCCAGCCTGACTAGCAATGGCAATCACATCTGCCTCACCTTGTACGGTATAGACCGCTTGCCTTGCTTGTACTTCGCGTAGCATTGATAGCTGGTCGCGATAAAATACTGCCTTTTCAAAATCTAATGCTTCAGCAGCACCTTCCATCTTTTCAATCAGCGTACTATGAATATCGCTAGAATCGCCCTTTAAAAAACGAATGGTATTATTCACATCTTCTGCATATTCCTCGGGCGAAACCAAACCCACACAGGGTGCACGGCAACGTTTGATCTGATACTCAAGACAAGGACGCTGACGCTGCTTAAAAAAAGTGTTGGTACACTGCCGCATTTGAAACATTTTTTGCATCAATACTAGCGTTTCTTTTGCCGCATGAGCAGAGGGAAACGGGCCAAAGAACCGACCTTTTTGGTGATTGCCTTTGCCGCGACCGTAAGCCAGGCGAGGATAAGGCTTATCGGCTGAGATAAACACATAAAGATACGATTTATCATCTCGCAGAAGCACGTTGTAAGGTGGACGATGCTCTTTGATTAGGTTCTGTTCAAGCAACAGCGCCTCGGTCTCACTACGCGTGATGATAGTCTCTATATCATGAATCCGCGCAACCAATGCTCGCGTCTTTGGATGATCGATTGTTTTGGCGAAATAGCTATTCACTCGGCTTTTAAGCGACTTAGCTTTGCCAACGTATAATATATCGCCATTTTTGCCCAGCATTTTATATACCCCTGGCAAGTTAGGCAGACGCTTAATCAAATGCTTAAGACGGGCTTTTTTATCATCGACAGGACTCGATTCTGAGACATTAACCATAGAATTTATTGCTCTTAAAAACCTTAGTAATACTGCTAGTTATGGGGCGGTAGTCATTGTTTTACAAGCCAATTATTATCGCAGCGCTACCCACAAAAAAGCCAGCTTTCGCTGGCTTAGTTTGTTCTATTATCGTTTGTTCAGCAACATGCTATCAATGACGGAAGTTCGCCATCAATGCTGGGATACCTGGTAGCATACCAACAATAGCCATAACGCCTGTTAGTACCACAAACATAATGCCTGGTATGATCCAGCGGCTCATCTTAGTCAAATTGGCACTACGCTCTTTAGAACCGATCAAGCCTAAGTTATCGAGCAACAACGTGAGTGACCAACCAAAGGCTGGGTTAACCAATGCTGAAGCAAATACCACGATAGCAGCAGACTGCGTGGTTTTACCTTCACGCGTCATCTCCATACCAGCTTCCAGTAATGGAATAAATACCCCAACGATCAAGGCCACACACATCACTGGTTGCCAAATGGCCAAATCCATCGGATAACCCCAAACACCAGCAATAATACAAAACAATGCCGTTAATAAAGCACCGGCAGGGATCGGACGTTTAGCAATTGCTGCTGGGACAATGTAAGTACCCCACGATGACGCAAAGTTAGCACCGCCCAATACAGAACCCGCCACCTGACGAATTGAAGCGCTGGTCATCGTATCATCGATATCCATTAATACTTTTTCAGTACGTTTAGGGTAGCTGATTTTTTGGAATACCTGATGACCTAAGAAATCTGGCGACCACATTGCCACAGCCAGAATAGCAAACGGCAGGACCACAATGAAACTTTCTATCGTAGGCAGACCTAGCATCCAACCTGTGTTTTCACCCCACCAATACATTGGGTTCATGTTTGGTAGACCTGGTGCCGTTTTAAACTCGAAAGGAGCGCCCAATGCGAAGGCAAGACCACCACCTAACACACAGCTCAACGGTACAGCTAGCCAGCGTTTTTGCCAATGTTCAAGCAGTGCATATAACAGGATAGTCGCCAAAATAATAAAGAAAGCGATATGCGACATACCAATCCCTTCTGCCCAAGCAAAGAGATTTTTAACCTGTGCAGTGGTGCCAATAAAGCCCAAGTAAATCAAGAGACCACCGCACACACCTTTACTGGTCAAGTTGGCCAGCAAGCTCCCCCCTTTACTGATCGCGAGGAGCAAACCAAAAGCACCGATAAGCAAACCAAAGGCCATCGGGTGCCCACCAGCTGCCACTACAATAGGAATCAAAGGAATGAGCGGACCATGCGTACCGGCAAGGTTGGCAGTCGGTAGTAAAAAACCTGAAAATAAAATAATAAAAAAGGAGACGATCAATAACTCGTAGCGTACGTTTTCTAAAACAAACGCGTCGCCCAAACCAAGTGGACCTGCAAAGGTTGCTGCAATGGCGCCCACCATAACAACTTTACCAATGGTTGCAGCCATCGCTGGGATAGTATCTTCGAACTCAAAACGGTAATCACGAAATGGTAAATTAGGACGCCAGCGTTTCGGCTGCATGATTTGTAATTCATGGTTTAAATAAGTATCACGGCTGTCGAAACTAGAACTCGGCTTATGTAAATCTACATAACTACCTTGTAGTTGACTGTCGTGGTTTTTATTCGAGGTCGGCGGATTAGACCCTGAAGAGGGGGTCTGAGGATTACTCATCACATTTCCTTGTGTCGATTACATCTTTGATTGACTATACACGTTCTGATCTAATGTCATAGACCAAAGCGCCTATTACAAACTGCGAACTATTGTATGTCATGACTTGATGAAATGCGAACCTAAAACCACTTAAAGATACTATGTACCTCATCCCAATATATAAATTAAAGTTTTCATTTAAGATGAAATTTACTTTAATAGAAAACCATTAGGAAAAAAACTTTCAATATAGGCTTTATATTAAAATAAATGACTATTTTATTGATAATAATTTACATCTAGACAATTTTTTATCAAATAATTGAATAGCAAAGATAATTATAATAAATAGCGACTGCTATCTATGAGTAACTATAAATATGTCAATTCAGTTACGCTTTAGCGCTAGCAGGCTGAATACTTTTTAATTATGATAAATACTTTTTATTGGTTTATTTCTAAGTAACACCAATCAAAACTGCATTATTGATAACATTAAAAAATTGAGAAAAGGCAACAGGACAAGTTTATGAGTGTATTACCTACCAATCTTGAGACTTTAAAACGTCGGGCAAAGCAAAGCATTATGCCATTGCTGACACCGCATTTATTGAGGCTACGCCTTAATACCTATGCACCATATATTGGCGCAGGTATTAAAATCGAGCATCTCAGTCTCGATCAAGGTTTGTGTGTGGTAAGCATGGGACTAAACACGCTGAATAAAAATATCGTCGGCACTCAATTCGGTGGTAGCTTATATTCAATGGTTGACCCTTTTTATATGCTCATACTGATGCATCAGTTAGGTAGCAACTATGTAGTTTGGGACAAAAGCTCACACATCGACTTTGTTGCGCCTGGCAATAGCAAAGTTACTGCTCGCATGAAAATACCTAGTTCTGAAATTATTACTATTCAAGAACTCGCAAAAGAAGGTGAAGCTGTTTTTCGTGAGTATAAAGTCGACATCGTTGATGAACAGCAAAAGCTAATTGCGACTATTACCAAAACGTTATACATCAGACTACGCAAGTATAGTAAATCCAAAGAGCAAGTAAGCCGTATCGATACACCTACCGCTGAATAAAACTTGTCTTTTAACTGATGATAGGGAAGTCATTAAAAATTACGTTTATTGAAGTTCTACATACAAAAACCCCAATCTAGCTTTCGCATAGATTGGGGTTTCGTCTTTTTTGGTATGGCCCGCTTATTTATAAATAAACCTATGAATAAGGGCTTGTATCTACTATTACCTTGTTTTAGATTAATCCTAAAATTATAGAATTAACCCAAAGTGGCAAACTTGTGCTTAGATACCAGGTGCAGTATCAACTGCATCAGGTACGCCAGCGTCAGTCTTTTTCTTAGCTGGACGTGGCGCAAGTTTTTCGCGAATACGTGCTGATTTACCAGAACGCTCACGTAAGTAGTACAGTTTCGCACGGCGAACAGCACCACGACGTTTCACTTCGATGCTATCGATGATTGGAGAATGCAATTGGAATGCACGCTCAACGCCAACGCCGCTTGAGATTTTACGTACGGTAAACGCTGAGTTTAGACCGCGGTTACGCTTAGCAATTACAACGCCTTCAAAAGCCTGTAAACGCTCACGCTCACCTTCACGTACTTTTACCTGTACCACAACGGTATCGCCGGGTGCAAAGTTTGGGCGCTCAAGCAATTGAGCGTTTTCGATGACCTGAACCAATGGATGCTTGTTGCTCATGAGAGTTATCTCCTCACATTAGATAATAGAGGCTTGACGCATATCACCTGTTTGTAATAATTAATCGCATCTCTTTATAGTGAGACACAACGTAAATGGGTTATAACCAACGGCCATTATGCTATGACTCGTTTTATTATTGCTCAAAATTCTATTTCTTAACTGTTTACCCAGCTTACTAACGATAAAACCAGATTTCAAAAACCTACCTTTTATCTGCTTTTGCCAGTGCTTTTAGCCACTTCGTTTGTTCTGCCGTTGGGGTAAACGCTTGCCATAAATCTGGACGACGCGTTTGCGTACGACTGACTTGCTGACTAAAACGCCACTTAGCAATATTGGCATGATGCCCTGATAGCAATACTTCAGGAACTGCCATGCCTTCAAACTCATGCGGCTTAGTATAATGTGGACAGTCAAGCAAACCATCGACAAAAGAGTCTTGCTCTGCTGACTTATCATCACCCATGATATCAGGCAAACGACGTATCACACTATCCATCAGCACCATTGCTGGCAACTCGCCACCAGTCAACACATAATCACCTAACGATATTTCCATATCAACATATTGTGACAGTAAACGCTCATCGATACCTTCATAACGACCACATAATAAAATCATGCCATCGTAATCAGTCATATTAACGACGCTACTTTCACTAAGCGTCTGTCCTTGTGGTGACATATAAATCACTGGACAGTGCTCACTATCAATACGGCAACCATATTGACTGGCACGCAACCGTGCATCCTCAATGGCTTTCGATAATGGCTCAGCCATCATCACCATTCCAGGACCGCCCCCATAAGGGCGCTCATCAATACGGCGATAGTTGTCGGTGGTATAATCACGTGGATTAATGCATTCAATCGTAACTTGCTCTTGAGTCACTGCTCGGCCCGTGATTCCAAACTCACGAATCGTGGCAAACATCTCAGGAAAAATACTAATTACGGCAAAATACATCTGATGTCTACTTGCGTTAAGGCTAAAACAATCGGTGTGAATATCAAGGGACTCTGACTAAAAGCCAAAATCGATATCAATAGTCACTCGGCCATGCCACAAGTACTGTTTTTTCAGTCATATCGACCTCTACTACAGTTTGCTTATGCCACGGAATCAGGCGTTCTTCATTGTCTAAACTGTCTGAATTTGCCGTTACACGCATGATGTCATGGGCACCGGTTTCAAACATTTCAGTGATATTACCTAGATACTCATCCTGCTCGTTCATCACGCGCAGACTGACCAAATCCGACCAATAATATTCATCTTCAGCTGTTTCAGGTAGGACGTTTTGTTCGACCCAAACGGTAACACCGTTCATGGTCTCAGCAACATTGCGATCAGGAATTTGCTCAAACTGAGCTACAATTCCTGTTCCTTGCTCACGCCAAGCTTTCACAGTCAAAGGTTTCATGCCAGTGGCAGTTTTCATCCACCACGGCTTCATGTCGAATATTGCTGTACGGTCATCCGTATCACTAAATACCCAAAGCCATCCCTTGATGCCGTAAGGCTTCTTAAGCTGACCAATTTTCATAAGGGCACTAGCGTTTGGAGTGGATGACATAGCAGCTAACCTAACAATGGTTAAAACAGCAATTGCAAAAACAATTGCGTCAAAAGCGATAAACAGTTAATGGCGCACCCTGGTCAGACCAGTTACGCTATGTATTCTAAAGTCTATAACAACAAAAACTTAAGCAGTTGCTTCAGTTTGAGCTGCAGACTTGTTGTAAGCTTTTACTAATGAAGCAACGCGATCTGAAGGTTGTGCACCTTTTGCGATCCACGCATTGTACGCTTCCATGTTTAGGCGTACTGCTTCCTCAGACTCTTTAGCGAGTGGGTTAAAAAAGCCGATGTTTTCAATATAGCGACCGTCACGCGCGCGGCGTTGATCAGCAACAACTACTTGATAAAATGGGCGTTTCTTGGCACCGCCCCGTGCTAAACGAATAACAACCATGTGAATTCTCTCTTTCGCAGGTATACCAAAAAGGGCATAATTATATCACAGTCTTTATTTGTTGAAAACATAAACTGTGCATATTTAATTATTTATTAACAATAGCTTAAATGTCGAGCTGAGTAAAACATGACTGATGATAGTTGCTCATTTTTAGAGTTTTTCTTTAGTTTCTATGAAACTCTCTGAAGAAACTAAAGTGGCTATATATACTGAACCCTAAGCTTAACTTTATAGCTACTCTGATAGTTATGTAGCTCAACCATTGATTGCATACTGTATCAGTACTATTTATTGATTATGATATTCTATGATATACCGCTTAAGTTAATGCTCGTACTAGCCTTAAGACGACTATGTTTAGAGAAACACAAGCTATATCACAATAACTTTTATTCTACTCTGTTGGACGCATATGATCTCTCCAAGCCCAAAGCCACGTCGAAAAGGTTGGCTGCCACGCTCTTATTCCAACACTTGGCTAACGACCTTGATGGTTGCCTTCATTGTACTTATCAGTGTGAGCCTATCGATTTTGTTTTTTTGGCGCAGTCTTTATTTGCCAGAACTAAAAAACCATGCGCGTTATTTGACGAGTGAGTTGCAACTGATTAATAGCGTCAATAAAGATTGGCAAGATCGCCCCGAAGTACGCCAATGGGTTTACCAGCATTCTCATGTCGTCGTGGTAAATAACCCTAGCGACTTTCCAGAAGTTGCTGATAAGCCATTCGTAAGCTTTTTTACTGACGTATTACAACGTGAAATCGGTGCACAGCTTGGTCGACCTGTAGAGGTCTATTTTAAATTTAAGCCAACGCCTCAGCTATGGGTGCAAGATAGCCGTGATAACAGCTTTTGGATGCGTGAACCTGTGGTTTACTATTCACAGTATAGCCCGACATTACTGGTTCTATTCTTGATTGGACTGCCTATCCTATCGCTACTAACGATTATTTTATTGGCACGTCAACTAAATCGTCCTTTACGCTATCTACAGCGAGCAGCTACTAATTATATTCGTCTCGGCCATGCAACCACACTTCCCACTCAGAAAGGACCCACAGAAATACGTCAGGTTAATATGGCATTTAACCGTCTGTTTACGACATTGAATCAAGCGCAGAAAGAGCGAACAATCATGCTCGCCGGTATCTCACACGATTTGCGGACGCCGTTAACGCGTATGCGCTTGACGGCAGAAATGCTACCAGATGACTTTTTTCGTGAAGGGCTGATTTACGATATTGAAGACATGGATGCTATTTTGGAGCAATTCATCTCATTTATGAAAGACGGTTCTGATGAGCCAGTCAGTCTGACCAATTTAGACACCATATTTAACGAAATCATGGTGCAGTTTGCCCCAATGAAGTTTGTATATGAATCAGAATGCGACAAGGTCGTTCCTGTACGTCCGTTATCCATCAAACGTATGATCATTAACTTGGTCAATAATGCCAATCGTTATGGCAAGCCACCTATTTATCTCTCGGCAACAGTTGTACCGACATTTATAGAAACTGTTGAGGACGAAGATACGGATGTGGTAAGTGAAAATGTGGTGAATAAAGAAGCACAAGAACAATTAGTGATTTGTGTGCGAGATTGCGGTAATGGCGTCGCTGATGATCAATTAGAACGGATCATGCAACCGTTTGAACGTGGCGAGACTGCACGAACTACTCAAGGTAGTGGATTGGGCCTTGCTATTGTGGATCGTATTGCACGATTACATCACGGTACAGTTGAAGCGATTAACCACCCTGAAGGTGGGCTACAGGTATGCATACGTATACCCCTACTCTCTAAAGTGGCTGGAGATACCACATTAGCTGCTGACGTAGAGGAAGTGTCTGAAGTAGACTGCACAGCGCCAAATTTAAAATAGTGATAAGACTTCAATCTAAATAAGCAAAGATATCAAAGCTAATCTTTGCTACCAATAACTGGCGGAATATACTCAGCACTGTTCGTGAAAGCTAGTGGCTGAGTAATCTCGTCTTGAGCTGTTTTTAACGTTTGGGTTGTTGATGGCTGCTTTAAGAATAAGTAATAGCCTAGCGTAATCGCATTCAATACAACCAAGCCACCAAATAAATATGGCATCCTATGCTCTCCTATGACATTGTTCAACTGTCCTAAAAATAGTGACGAATGCGCTATCGAGTTATGAAGGTATATAGTGTTAAGGCATTAAAATGACACTTATCCTCTTTAATAACATAGTTCATCATTGCGACTTGAACCGATAGCTTACTCTTATGATTTAATCTGACAACTTAGTATCAAAGTCGCGCTCGCTTTTTTCTTGCGTTAATTCATCAGCAGCAAGAATTTGTGTCAACGGCTTAATAGGCCATGTCATCACGAATCTTGCTCCGCCTAACTCACGACTCTCATCCACCTTCATACTACCATTAAACCAAAAGGCAATACGCGATACAATAGACAAGCCTAGACCATAGCCACCTGATGCGCGTGTACGGCTATCATCTAAGCGCGAGAATGGAATAAATACTTTTTCACGATCTGCTTCAGGAATACCATGTCCATCGTCTTCGACACTGACGAAGGCATTGCCTTTCTTGACGCCTGCACTAATGATGATGGTTGTTTCTGCGTAGCGTAACGCATTACCTGCAAGGTTCTGAATCACACGGTGTAAGTAGCGTCTATCTGCCACTGCCGTCACTTTTGCATTTGGTAAACTGGCCACTATTTTGATAGGTTTGCCGAGTGCATTGGTTTCGCGTTCGATTTGCTCTAATAGCTCTCTTAGATTTACCGGTTCTAAATCTAACTTTGGCGACCCTTCTTCTAATTTGGCATAGGTCAAAATCTCATCGATCAAACCATTCAGCGACTCAATATCTTCATCAATATAGTCACGCTGCATAAAGCGTGAGTCTTCATCATCCGTATCAGCAAGCATATCTACCGCAAATCGAATACGAGCCACTGGCGTACGAAGCTCGTGCGATACTGCTCGGGTAAGCTCTCGTTGTGACTCGATCAAACGCTTGATGTGTGAAGTCATGGCGTTAAACGTCGCTGATAAGCGCGCTATTTCATCTTGACCTATTACCTGCACTTGAATATCAAGGTTGCCTTGACTAACCTCGTTCACACCCACCTGAATCAATTGTAGCTTACGCTCGAGTGGGAAGATGAGTGCATACACACCCAAGCTGATCAAGAACATACTGATAAGGATCATACTGATAATTAAGTTAAGCGGGAACCAATTAAATAAAGGTATAGGCCCAATCAGAATTGCCATATCATTGATTTCAGATGGTACCACTACCCTAATAGCAGAGTTACTCGTACTACTATTAGTATCTTGCAACGATATGACGACTTCGTCACGGCGTAAGCGTGCCATTTGATCTGAATCTAACTCAAGTGTATTCGCCGCTTTGAAAGCTAAAGGAAAAGAGAACTTTTTCTCCAGTTCAGCCAAACGTGCTCGCTTGTCCGATAGCGTCATATGATAAGACAAATCATCTAGCAGGAATACTGCGATTGCTCGTACTTGCTGCTCTGTAACTTGTGAGATTCTCGCTGTTAAAACACTCTCGTTATCAGGCAAACGGTAATAAACACCTGCATGTACAGGTTGGCTAACATAACGTACAACGGTATTATCATTTTCGAAGCTGCGCAATTCACTAGCACTAAAGTCTACTTCATTGATCGGCAACACCTTAAAGGTAGCACCAAACAAACTACTCGCATCTGACAACCAGTACTCACGTTCTTCTTCACTATTTTGGTGAGAGATTCCCTCACTTACCAAATGAAAAGCACCCGTTGCCATACTTTCACGATAGGACTGCACACGCTCCTTATTGATGGTGTCCATCAATAACTGTGCAAACAACGCCACACATAAGCAGACTATAAGTAGTCCAGCATAAATACGAACAAAAATACTGTGTTTTAAAGAAGAGACTAATGACATACGTGCCGTGACCAACTTAATAAGTAGAGATTACTAATATCATCTAATACATAAACAGTGATATATAACAATATCAAGTATTATTGACTAGAGATAAACTTTAACTGCCACATTTTAATTCATATGCAGCAATCGTCCAAAGACTTATATGTATTACATATATTTAGTCAGCGTCTATATAATGGGTTAATTAAACCACATAACACTGCATTTAAGTTCAAAAATTAAAATTTAGCCACAAAAAAACCAGCATCGTTGCTGGTTTTTTCAAATAGTGTTTAATAATTAATCAACATACAAAAGCAAAGCTATTAGTTGCCTTCTTTTACGAATAGATAGCCTTTGCTACGTACTGTCTTAATACGTTTTGGATTTTCTGGATCATCACCAATTTTTGGACGAATACGTGAGATGCGTACATCGATTGAACGATCCTGACCATCATATTCAATGCCGCGTAGACGCTCAAAAATATCTTCACGAGATAGAATACGGCCTGCATTAGAAGCAAGTAACCACAGTAGATCATATTCAGCGCTAGTAAAATCAACCAACTCCTCACCTAGATGCACTGAACGACCACCATTGTCGATTACTAACTCGCCGAACTCTAGACGTTGTGGTACATCTTCTGATGGTGCATTTTCTGAGCGACGCAATAGCGCGCGAATACGGGCAAGCAATACACGTGGCTGAGCAGGCTTAGCAACGTAATCGTCAGCACCCATCTCAAGACCTAATACTTGATCCATATCTTCAGTGCGTGCGGTCAACATCAAAATTGGGTTTTGATAATGCGGGCGCACTTCGCGGCAAACTGTCAGACCATCGCTACCAGGTAGCATGACATCAAGTACAACCATATCTGGTTGCTCATTGACGATACGGCGAATAGCACGATTACCATCAGTTTCAATTGCTACTTCTAAACCATTTTTGACCAAGTAATCTTGAGTCAACATGGCCAGACGTTCATCATCTTCAACAATCAAGATTCGGGGGGTATTGTCTTCTTCAGTCGTTGTCATTGTTATATCCTCTAATACATCTAATTTAAAAGCAGTAAAAGTAAAAGCGGTAAAAATTAATAGCACCCTATAGTGGCACAATTTATGTTCGTATAGCTGTTACAAACTTAGTAGCACAGTATACTATTAAATGGTCAGCTTCCTATACTATAGCTGATAGTCGGTAACAAAACCTATAAACTACCTCTACCAAAACTTTAGTTTACGTCCAAAAATTCTGCTACTTACTTTACTGGTACTTAATAGTTTCTATTATTTATAGTTTGCTAGTTAAATGAACTGTCAAGCTAACGTTATCGCGTACAATTACTGCTCGTTACTTATAATACGTTATCTCTAATATAACCATATATTATCGTTGTCGCTAGTGTCTTTTTGAGAAAACCCTAATAGACAATGATTCATTGATAGTGGCTCATTGATAGTGACAAGGTATTTCCCCACGGATGGTTTAAACGACCATACGTCACAGCCAAAAATGATCATGTTCATTTACCACAAAACAGTTAATTTCATAATCAATAGACATAAAAAAACAGCCCATGATGGACTGTTCATTTATGATTGCTAAAACAATAGCTGTAAGCAACTGTTTAAAGCTATCAGTAATAAATTACGCGCGGTTTTTGTACTTACGAAGGGTCTGTAATTGTCCTACTGACTCTGCAAGTGAGGCCAAAGCCGCATTAGTTTGTAGTGTATCAGATTGGTTAACTAGCATTTGCTCAGCTTTTCTACGTGCTTCAACAATTTTGCTTTCGTCAAGATTGTGTGCACGCATAGCTGTATCAGCCAATACCGTAACCATTTTAGGTTGTACTTCTAGTACACCACCTGAGACATAAATCACTTCTTCTTCACCGTTTGGCGTTTGCACTCGCATTGCACCTGGCTTTAGCAAAGTAATAAGCGGTGTGTGACCTGGCAATACACCAATCTCGCCTTCGGTACCAGTAGCTATTAACATGCTAATTTCGCCTGAATACAACTCTTCACGAGCACTTACGACGCGACATTGTAACGTTGCCATACTTAATTCCTTACCATCAAAGCGCGATCAAAAAACAGTAAAAACTGCGATGCGTTACTGAAGAGTAGATATAAGATTCATATTATATCTACTCATTAGCTCATACAACTTAAGCTGCAGAAGACTTCATTTTTTCAGCTTTAGCGACTACTTCATCAATGCTACCAGCCATGTAGAATGCCTGCTCTGGTAGGTCATCGTATTCACCAGCAATGATTGCTTTAAAGCTAGCAATGGTATCGCGTAGTGCTACATATTTACCAGGCGCACCAGTAAAGACTTCAGCTACGTGGAATGGTTGAGACAAGAAGCGCTGAATCTTACGAGCACGATAAACAACCAATTTATCTTCTTCTGATAACTCATCCATACCCAAGATAGCGATGATGTCTTTAAGCTCTTTATAACGCTGTAGAACTTCCTGAACACCACGAGCAACATTATAATGCTCTTCACCAATTACTTGTGGATCTAGCTGACGCGACGTTGAATCGAGTGGATCAACCGCAGGATAGATACCTTGTGATGCGATATCACGACTTAGTACAACTGTTGCATCCAAGTGAGCAAACGTTGTAGCAGGTGATGGATCGGTCAAATCATCCGCAGGTACGTATACAGCCTGAACTGAAGTAATAGAACCTGACTGAGTTGAAGTAATACGCTCTTGTAGCAAGCCCATCTCTTCAGCTAGTGTTGGCTGATAACCAACCGCTGATGGCATACGACCAAGCAATGCTGATACTTCAGTACCGGCTAGTGTATAACGGTAGATGTTATCAACAAACAACAATACGTCACGACCTTTACCAGTGGCAGGATCTTTAGTATCACGGAAGTACTCAGCCATGGTCAAACCAGACAGTGCAACACGCAAACGGTTACCCGGTGGCTCATTCATCTGGCCATATACCATTGCTACTTTAGATTTGCTAAAGTCTTCAGTGTTTACAACGCCAGCTTCTTGCATTTCGTGATAGAAATCATTACCTTCACGAGTACGCTCACCAACACCAGCAAATACTGATAAACCTTCATGTTTTAGAGCGATGTTGTTGATAAGCTCCATCATGTTAACGGTTTTACCAACACCAGCACCACCAAACAGACCAACTTTACCACCTTTAGCGAACGGGCAAAGCAAATCGATTACTTTAATACCAGTTTCTAACAGCTCGGTGCTGTTTGACTGGTCAGCATAGCTTGGCGCATCACGGTGGATAGACCATTTTTCTTCTGCTGCAACAGGACCTTCTTCATCGATAGGACGACCAAGAACATCCATAATGCGACCAAGTGTGCCTGTACCTACTGGTACAGAAATAGCTGCACCTGTATTGGTAACAGGTAGGTTACGCTTTAGACCTTCAGTTGATCCCATAGCAATAGTACGTACGATACCATCACCTAGCTGTTGCTGTACTTCTAGGGTAGTTTCGGTACCATCTACTTCCAAGGCATCAAAAATTTGAGGAACTTCATTACGGTTGAACTCAACGTCAAGAACCGCGCCAATAATCTGTACAATACGACCGCTACTCATTGCGTTCTCCTTGAACTTCTATATATAGGTGTAGTCAATTATGAAACAGCAGCAGCACCGCCAACGATTTCCGAAATCTCTCGGGTAATCGCCGCTTGACGCAGCTTGTTATAAACCAACTGTAAATCGTTAATAAGGTCACCAGCATTATCTGTTGCCGCTTTCATCGCAACCATACGTGAAGACTGCTCAGAGGCGATGTTTTCCATTACCGCTTGATAGACAATCGACTCGATATAGCGACCAAGCAATTCATCAATCAATGTCTTGATGTCAGGCTCGTAGATATAATCCCAGCTAAGTTCTGTCTGTAGACCACTGTCTTCGTCATCAAATGATTGCTCTGGTAGAGGAACCAACTGATTAACCGTTGGTTTCTGGGTCATCGCATTGACGAATCGGTTGTAGACCACATAGATACGGTCAATATTACCGTTTCTATAGTCTTCAAGCATGGCTTGAACCGGTGCATTCAATTGCTCAAATGTTGGTTTATCGCCATAATCAGTCACAGCCGAGGTAACTTTACCACCAAAGTTTTTGAAGAAACTCACACCTTTGGCACCGATGACTGCAAACTCAGCTTGTACAGACTGATCTTGATAATCTTGAATACTTTTAGATAAGGCTTTGAATAGGTTAATATTCAAACCACCCGCTAGGCCACGGTCAGAGGTAATGACTATATAGCCAACCTTATTGACTGGACGCGATACCATATACGGATGTTTATAATCTGATGAGGCATGCACCAAATGTGAAATAACCCGGCGCATACTATCAGCATACGGGCGACCCACTTCCATGCGCTCTTGTGCACGGCGCATTTTACTTGCCGCTACCATTTGCATAGCACGAGTAATTTTCTGGGTGCTTTTAATACTGGTGACTTTGGCACGTATCTCTTTTAAGCTTGCCATAATGATTCCAATATAAGAGGGTTAAAAAGCATTGGCGCATGCGACAATCGTTTGATATACAACATCAATTCCATAGAATAACATTTTATATCTTGTGGCATTACGCGATCTAATACCGGTAATGGTTAAAACAGTGGCGCAAATATCTAGTCAGACAACGCGCCACTTTTCAAACGACAATTATAACCAATTCGGCTTAACCCGTTAAATTAATAACTGTGATTTTGTTTAAAGGTCTCTAAAGCTGACTTTAAACGACCTGCGATATCATCGTTGTAGTTCGCAGTGTCATCAATCTCACGCATCAATTCACTTTGCTCATCATGCATATAACGCAAGTATGCTTCTTCAAAAGAACCAATCTTTTCGACAGGCACATCAGATAAGAAGCCTTCGTTTGAAGCATAGATAACGGCTGCTTGCTCAGAAATTGACATTGGTTGATACTGTTTCTGCTTCATCAACTCTGTAACACGCTCACCATGATCAAGCTGTTCGCGAGTTGCGTCATCAAGATCTGATGCAAACTGAGCAAATGCTGCTAGTTCACGATATTGAGCTAGAGCAGTACGAATACCACCAGATAATTTCTTAATAATCTTAGTCTGTGCTGAACCACCAACACGAGATACCGAGATACCAGCATTTACTGCCGGACGAATACCTGAGTTGAATAGGCTAGATTCTAAGAAGATCTGACCATCAGTGATTGAAATAACGTTAGTTGGTACGAATGCAGATACGTCACCAGCTTGTGTCTCAATGATTGGTAGTGCGGTTAAAGAACCAGTTTTACCTTTCACTTCACCGTTAGTGAATTTTTCTACATAGTCAGCATTTACACGTGATGCACGCTCAAGTAGGCGTGAGTGTAAATAGAATACGTCACCAGGATATGCTTCACGACCTGGCGGACGACGTAGTAATAGTGAAATCTGACGGTAAGCAACTGCTTGCTTTGATAAGTCATCAAATACAATCAGTGCATCTTCGCCGCGGTCACGGAAGTATTCGCCCATCGTACAACCTGAGTACGGTGCGATATACTGAAGTGCTGCAGGCTCTGATGCTGAAGCAACCACAACAGTGGTATATTCTAGTGCGCCAGTTTGTTCAAGCTTACGTACTACGTTAGCGATAGTCGAACGTTTCTGTCCGATAGCTACGTATACACATTTAATGCCAGAAGCTTTCTGTGCGATAATCGCATCGATAGCCATCGCTGTTTTACCAGTCTGACGGTCACCAATGATAAGCTCACGCTGACCACGACCGATTGGAATCATGGTATCAACGGCTTTATAACCAGTCATTACTGGTTGATCTACTGATTGACGGTCGATAACGCCTGGAGCGATCTTTTCGACTTTGTCAGTCATCTTAGCATCGATAGGACCTTTGCCATCAATAGGATTACCCAAAGCATCAACAACACGGCCTAACAGCTCAGGACCTACTGGTACTTCAAGAATACGACCAGTACAATAGGCTTTTTGACCTTCTTGCAGCTTTAGGTAATCACCAAGTACTACCGCGCCAACAGAATCACGCTCTAAGTTTAGAGCCATTCCGTAGATTTCGCCTTCAAACTCAATCATTTCGCCGTACATGGCATCTTCAAGACCATGAATCTGCACGATACCGTCAGATACTTTGACAATCGTGCCTTCATTCTTTGCAGTTGCACCCGCATCAAGGTCTTGAATACGCTGCTTAATCAGGTTACTGATTTCCGCTGGATTCAATTGTTGCATTGCCTTGTTTCCTTTAATTTATGATAACCCGCCCACTGACTTAAATGCTCTTATAATCATACCGTCAATATTTGACTGTATTGATGAATGGCATTAGGCAGTTAGCTGTGTTTTTAACTGTTGTAACTTGCCGCGCATCGAATCGTCAATAACTTTGTCACCGACTTTGATTGTAGCGCCTGCCAATAGACTTGGATCAACTGATTCGTGAATCACGATGCTCGCATTCAACGAGGTAGTCAGACGTGTTTGTATCGTCTGACGCTGTTCATCAGTCAATGGGTAGGCAGAAGTCACGTATGCGTCAAGCTGCTTTAAGCTTATTGCCTTGTGACGGCGATAATGCTCATAAATTTCAGGAAGCAGCGCTAGGCGCTCTTGTAGCGCTAACTGCTTAACAAAATTACTGAGCTCAGGTGATATTTTAGGGTAGCTAATACTGTTACCGTAGCGAGAACCTTTGCTCTCGCCTAGTAGCTGTTTAAAAGCAGAGTCGTTATCACCGGCCACTTGTGAGTCATAAAGATCGACCAAAGCAGCTGACTTATGCTCAGCAGAAACAGCTGGATTGTCTAGCCAAGTACTGAACGACTTGTCATTGACAACAGTACTAGCAACAAGCAAGAAATCTTCCCACTCAGGTACAGCGCCGTTTTCATTGGCATAGTCAAACGCAGCTTTAGCGTACGGTCGTGCTAGGGTTGATAAGTCAGCCATTATATCCTCACAATTACAGCTTCGCCGCCAGTTGGTCTAGCATACTGGCATGTTTTTGTGCATCGACTTTATCTTGCAAAATCTTCTCTGCACCAAGTACAGCCAGTTCAGCAACTTGGGCACGTAATGATTCACGCGCTTGATTGATTTCTTGGTCGATAGATGCTTGCGCTTGTTGACGAATGCGCTCACCTTCCGCTTGGGCTTGTGATTTTGCATCTTCGACTAGCTGATTGGCACTCTTGTTCGCTTGCTCAATTAGAGCAGCGGCCTTGGTCTTTGCAAGATCAAGTTCCTGCTGGACATTTTGCTCCGCGGTCGCCAGATCTGCTTTTGCTTTCTCTGCGGCATTCAGACCATCAGCAATTTTACGCTGACGCTCATTGATGGCACCGATAAGTGGTGGCCACACGAATTTCATGCAGAAAACCACAAATATTGCAAAAGCAATGGCTTGACCGACGAGGGTAAAATTGATATTCACGTGATCACCTCTTTGTTAATGAAAAATCAGTTTCATTGATCATGTTTGGTAGTCAAAATTTGACTATATTTGATAGAAAGCTTCCGAATACCAAACATTTACAACTGAGCTTTCGGATTAACCTGCTAGAGGGTTAGCGAACAACAATAGCATAGCAATACCAACACCGATCATCGGAATAGCATCAAGAAGACCTGCTACGATGAACATACGAGTTTGCAATTGTGAGCCAAGCTCTGGTTGACGCGCAACGCCTTCTAAGAATTTTCCACCTAGAATAGCAAAACCAATACCTGTGCCAAGTGCGCCAAGACCGATAAGTAGTGCTACTGCGATAACTGTGTAACCACCTAATACTGGATCCATTGATGTATCCTCATTTACCTATTGAATGTCTAATTAATGTTCAGTTGATGATGCAAGCGACATATAAACTATCGTCAGCATCATGAATACGAACGCTTGAAGTGTAATAACTAAGATGTGGAAGATAGCCCACGGTACCGATAACGCCCATTGAATCCAAAACGGCATTAGAGCAATCAGTATGAAAATCAATTCCCCAGCATACATGTTGCCGAATAGACGTAAACCAAGTGATACAGGTTTGGCTATTAGAGTAACTGCTTCTAGGATGAAGTTGATGGGAATCAAAATCGCTTGTACGATTGGGTTTTTGGCACCAAACGGATGCAGTGTTAACTCTCCGATAAAGCCGCCTAAACCTTTTTCTTTAATGCTATAAAAGATAATCAGTGCAAAGACAGAGAACGACATGCCAAGCGTAATGTTAGGATCAGTCGTTGGAACAATCTTAAAGAAAACATGGTGTGGATCATGACCCATAGCAGCACCGATTTGCCCAGCAATACCTGGAATGAAATCGACAGGGATTAAATCCATCAAGTTCATCAAAAAGATCCAGACAAAAATGGTCAACGCTAATGGCGCAATCAATTTTGATGTACCACTGTATGAATCACGAACGTTGTTATCAACAAACTCAACGATCATCTCAACTGCTGCTTGAGTTTTTCCTGGCACGTCTGAGGTGACTTTTTTAGCAACCATCCAAAAGACGGTGCAAAACAAAATGCCCAGACCAATTGACCATAGCATAGAATCAAGATGGATAGCATTAAAGCCCATTGCCCCTGCTTCCTCAGCAGTATGAGCAACTTTCCAACCTTCGCCCGGCAGATAGCCATACGTCCAATTCGTTAAGTGGTGAGAGATATATTCTGATGATGTTTGCTCGGATGCCATAATGTAAGCTTCTTATTAATCAACGATTTAATCAACTACCAAAAATATGGTTGTCATCTGATGAGGCATAGTATCTGCATCTATTTTGCTATTGAGCCAAAATAAACGGTACTAAGTTACTCATGTAACCAACAACATCCAACCCATAGTTCTATTACTAATATGCAGTATTTGATAGCATCAGATAAATTTTAGCTATCAAAAAAGGGCTTACGATAACTCAGTAATAGCCCTTGCATTTTTATACGCAAAATTCTTATATATGTACTTGCCTACTGACCGCTGTTCACGATCGGCGCATAATGTAGCGCTTATAAGCATAATATTTAGCCGCCTATATTAATGCAGCGTTGTATTCGTGTAAAGTCAATTGTGATTTTTTTATCCGCTGTATGAATAAGTTAGCAACTGGCTGTACTTATTCACGTAGTCCCTAGCTATGATCAGACAATAATATTCTAAGCATCAGAAACACAGGTAGTTTAGTAACCCCTACCCTCGCGTTACATCTAACATTGAGACTCATAGTGCGGTCTTTACAATCACTGGTGCTATCCCAAGACAGCATTGTACTTCGACTTTTCGAACTAGTCATAGAGAAGCTGGACGGCAGGGTGACTTGCCAGTACTATTAATAAACCATCTGTTTAGCGATCATTTATTAGCGCTAGCGTATATGCCACAACATCCAACTGTGACTAATTTGCATTACCATAAAACCGATAAACAGCGCTAAGGCAGATAGGGGTTGTACGGTAATAAAAATTAGTGCAAAACCAAAGACGGTCAATAGCCATTTTGACATTTGACCTCGATATAGCTGGCTAACAATATGTTGGCGCGCGCGATATCCGGTATACCAAAAAATAAAAAATGCAAATACTGCTTGAGTGATGAAGCTTAGTAGTGCACCAATGGCGGCACTTTTTGCTATTGTAAGTTTACTATGTAACCAAATAGTATCTACTGTCCAAGCAATGATAATAAAGATAAATAGTATCCATGCTTGTCGTTTAATATAGATGCCAATTTTGTCTTTTTGCGTGCGTTTAGCAGGCTTGGTCATCGGTATTCCTATAGCTCTTACAGCATTGGGACAATATATCATACTTATGATAATTTTATCCGTGAATGACTTACTTTATCTATAGGTATTACCTTTCGACTGAAATAAAACGCTACTTATTATAGGTAGGCTGTAACTATTAAGCAAGTAAAATCTGACTTTTATCAGTCACCTAACTCAAATGCTTATGGTAATGGCGTGTGCCCATACGTCACACCCAAATCACACCATTACCTGAGCGCCCCTATACAGCTTAGAATATAGCCGCTGATATTATATTTACGATGTTATACATTGATTGATTTGCTGAGCCATTGTCTGCCATCCACTGACAAAGTCTTTGCTACTGCTCATATCTTCAACTTGTATGGTTGTTTTTACTGGCTGCAACTTGGCAAGCAGACCTTTTGAGACTGTACCTTGGTTAACCATACACATTTGATTAGTAGGACGGTTTTCATTTAACCAACGTAGCTGACTGGCCTTCGGAGAAATATGATGATCAGGGCTCAAGCTACCTGCTAACTTTATATGCGTAGCTTTTTCGATATATTGATAAGCGTCATGATAGACCCAGTAAGGACGTACGGTTTGCGAGCTTTGCTGTACATCTGCGACTGCTTTGTCCATACGTTTAGCAAAATTTTTGACATTGGCTTGATAAGTACTTGTATACTCCGGATTAGCGTGACTATGTATCACTGCCAACGCTCGAGTAATAGCTTTCGCATTTTCAGGGTCAAGCCAAATATGTGGATCCATCGTACCTTCAATTGCCGCGCCTTTTACATCACGCAGCGGATAACGATTAAATGCATCAAAATCAAACATCGCAATAGCGTTAGGTGCATTTTGCAAACTACCTGTTAGACTGTTTTCTAGTGCCGGTCCAAACCACACCACAAACTTACTATCTTTGATGGCCTTCATATCACTCGGACTGACGCTACCATGATGACCCACATCGCCTGCCTGTAGGATTCTGTTTGCAGATGGTGTTCCCTCAGTGACTGCTTCACTGAGTAGAAACATCGGATAGTTGCTCACACTTACAGTAGCTGCCTGAGCGCTTAGTGTCAAAAAACCTAGCGCCACTCCAGAGATTAGCAAACGCTTTAGCATGGTGATCGGACGTAATAGATGGTTAAAAACTGAGTTCATAGTAGGTATCTTTGATATATGAGTGATGGTGTTCAGACATTATATTTATTAGAGAGAGATAGTGATAAAAAGCAACCACAAAACAGACGTATGAAGACGGCTTATCTGTTTCTTATTTTATTATGTTATACTATAACAACAAAAAAACTAATAAAAAAGTTATTTTATTTTTAGGAGTTCCTACTATGTCTATTCATTCATCGACTTGTGAACATTTACATGATGCGCAAGACTTGACGCCGCAAGATGTGGTAGAACGCCTAAACGCAGCAAGAGAACAATGTCGCTTAAATGGCTCACGTTTTACGGCCTTGCGTCAACAAATATACCAATTGATATTAGAAGCCAATAAGCCTATTGGGGCCTATGATTTAATCGCTCAATTACAGAGCATGCGCCTATCAGATACTGACAGCCGTAACGAGACAAAAGAGCAATCGGGCGACAAACAAACTTCAAAGAACGTTGCTCCACCAACGGTTTATCGCAGTTTAGAATTTTTATTAAGCGAGGGGTTAATTCACCAATTAACGTCTATCAATGCCTACGTTCCTTGCTGTCATCCAAGAGCACAGCATACAGCCGCATTTTTAATTTGCGATCAGTGCCATCGAGTAAAAGAATGTAGCAGCTTGCCAGTACAAGAAATGATGAATTTCGCTGAACAAGATATGGACTTTGTTGTTGAACGCAGCGTAATCGAGCTCAGTGGTCGGTGCCAAGTCTGCCAGTAACCTATAGATATCCGCCTAACACTTTCCAATGCTTTTTTAGTAATTTTCGATACCTATATTCTGGTTGTCTACATTTTTTATTTATCTATTCGTTGTCACATTATGAACCTGTCTACTTTATCTTCTAATCAATCGGGCGCTCCTATGGCGCATAACAATACTTCGAATGATATTAGCCAACTGCTGAGCCTACGCAATATCAGCTACTATATTGGACCGCAACGTCTTCTCTCGAATATCGATATCGACATTGCAGTCAATGAGACAGTCAGTCTCGTTGGGCCTAACGGAGCTGGGAAATCAACATTGGTCAAACTCATATTGGGTTTAATTGACCCAACCAAGGGCAGTGTCACAGCGCATCAACCGCTTCAGCTTGGCTACGTGCCACAGCGGTTTACAGTTCCGCCAATATTGCCATTGCGAGTCAGCGACCTACTAGATCAAGCAGATAAAAAGCGGCTAACCGCTGAGCAGCGCCAGTTCATATTTGATAATTTAGCATTGACGCATTTGTTATCGCGGCAAATGTTGCATTTATCAGGTGGAGAAGCCCAGCGAGTGTTGCTTGCCCGAGCATTGTTGGATAAACCCAACTTGTTAATCTTGGATGAGCCTATGCAAGGGCTTGACCCTGATACAGAGGTTTGGCTATATCAATTTATCGATAAGTTACCAGATTTTTTACGTTGTGCCATGTTAGTAATATCCCATGATTTGCACTGGGTTATGAGAGGTAGTCGACGCGTTATCTGTCTCAATAAGCATATTTGCTGCGAAGGACAACCCAGCGAGCTTGCCATTAGTACCGAGTTTAAAAAGTTGTTTGGTCATTACTATGAACAACCGTATGTGCATCAACCACATGCTTGCCAGCATCATGCGCCAAACGAGCTCGAACTATAAATCTCAACACCACACACGCCTTAGCTGTATTGATTTCGATGTTGTGCCATCTAGTAATACAGTATTACGCTTCTACAAAATTTCATGGATATTTATTATGACCTCTTGGTTAGCTATTATCGCTCCTGCTTGGATCGCTGGCAGTATTTTAGCGCTACTATCAGCACCTTTAGGTTGTTTGGTACTGTGGCGCCGTATGGCCTTTTTTGCTGATGCTTTAGCACATGGTACTTTGCTAGGTGTGGCTCTAGCAGCGTGGTGGCAGCTGCCGATGGGAATCGGTGTTGCATTAGTCAGTGTCGTGGTGGTGTTAGGGTTGGTATTGATTGATGATGAGCGTTTACCTGCTGACGCAGTATTGGCCGTCGTTGCAGTGTCATTACTGTGTTTGGGTTTATTGACCCTAACTCAACTAACAGACCAGCAGGCCAATGTATTGGGGTTTTTATTCGGTAATTTATTGGAGCTTGGTTGGGCTGACTTGCCTTTACTGGCGGGCAGCGTTTTAGTTGGTTTGGGTTTACTACGCTATATATGGCCAGCGCAGATAAAGCTGGCAACCCATGAGGCACTGGCACGTATTCAGGGCATTAACCCAACACGTCAACGGCTATTCTTTATGGGTATTTTGGCAGGTTTTTGTGCCGTTGCTCTACAGGCTGTTGGTAGCTTGCTAATCAGTGGGTTATTAGTGTTGCCCGCTTTAACCGCACGTTTATGGGTCGCTTCACCAAAACAAATGGTGATTGTAGCTATGATTACTGCGCAATGTGGTGTAACCCTTGGTGTGTGGGGCAGTATTTGGTTTGATATACAAACTGGTCTGTCTATCGTCTTGATATTAGCCGCTTTATTTTTTGTAGCAATGATTTTTTCAAAGCTAATAAAGATAAAATCTTGGTCAGTCAATCGTTAACTACGCTATAATATCTATACAATGACTGTTCCTGACGCCCTTCTTATTCAGCTTTATTTTGCTAATAACGCTAATTTTTTTCGCTATATGTATTATAAAGCTGTATAAATCAAATACGACTGAGATGGTAATGTCTGATAAATAACTATTCATCAGTAAACGCTATTATCTAGTAAGCGTTGTCAGTGCTAATATCTGTAAGTATCTAGTAGATAACAGTCGCTCTATTATCCATACTCGTTCTAACAATACTTGTTGTTTTGATTCGATAAGGGACTGACCCAATGCCAAGCTACCCTGCCAGTAGAATAGAAACACCAGATGATAAGCTCAATGTTTTGCAAATTACTGATTTGCATTTATCTACGCCCGTTGTAATGGATGCAAATGAGAACGATGTTTTGCTTGACGACATGGCCTGTCAGCAAAGTTTTGAAAACGTGCTCAAACAAGCACTTCAAGAGAAGACTCGTTGCGACTTGATTGTTGTGACCGGGGACTTGGTCAATAAAGTAAAAGCCACTATTTATGATCATATTTTCGAGACGTTACAAGCGACCCAGATTCCTTTTGCTTGTATTGCTGGTAACCATGATGTGACAGATGAAAATGATAAAGACCTGCCTTTTTTTCAGCGAAAGCTCGTTGCTCGTCCTGCTGACACACGCTTACTCAGTCGACATATCATTGAAACGGACTATTGGCAATTATTGCTCTTGGATTCATCCATTGCAGGAAAAGTAGCAGGAGAGATCACATTTACCGATATTGATTGGCTTTGCAAAAGGCTTAGCACCTGTGACAAACCTGCACTAATCGCTCTGCATCACCATATCATACCTGTGGAATCCGACTGGATTGACACTCATATGGCCAAAAATACTGAGCGTTTCTGGCAACACATGCAATCATTTGAGCATTTGCAAGTGGTCATCAGTGGTCATATTCACCAAGAGCAAGTCAAATATCGTCACGGCGTCACTGTCTATAGCACACCATCTACCTGCTATCAGTTCAAACCACACAAAGATGACTTTTCATATGATGAGAATGCATTACCAGGGTATCGCTGGTTGCAATTGGCCAACAATGGAACAGTTGCAAGCTGGGTTGAAAGACTGGATACTTGATGCCCAGAATTACTGGCACTATTGTTGGTGCTAACGAAAGTCTTAGCCCTTTGTGCTTATAGCTTTCACCAATAATTTTTGATAAAAAATGTAGTAATGAACAAATAAAAATATGCATTCAATATAAAAAATCACTTCATTATTATTACAAACAATGATACAACTTATGAAATAAAGCAAAGGTGAACTGATATCTCATATCAAAACACTACACGATAGCTAGGATGGCCCATTAACCACAAGCTCAGTTTTCACAATCAATGACCTGCGGCATGCTTTAGACAGTACAGTATTATTAAAACCGAAGTTTATATAACTACATAACTAACAATCGGTATATTACTGTCAGTATATAAAGTCTACGATATTATTTGATCAGCTGTGTTACTTGTATTACCAAGTGGTGAAACGTTTGATAAAAGGACAAATTGTAGCGTTAACAACGTCTTGTCTTTTGATACGTCGTTTTATTGAATTAATTTGAAAAAGTAGGATACCCATATGAGCACCCTGACTACGACTACAAATCCGAGTGAAGTTAAATTTACTCCTTATGTGCCAGCCAAAGACGAAGAGTATATGTCTGATGCGCAGTTGGAGCATTTTAAGACCATTTTATTGGATTGGAAAAACCAACTGATTGGCGAAGCGGATCGTACTAAAAACTACATCCAAGATGAATCCAGTGCTATGCCAGATATCAATGACCGCGCAACTCAAGAAGAAGAGTTCGCACTGGCATTACGTACTCGTGACCGTGAGCGCAAACTTATCCGCAAAATCGACAAATCGATGTTAGAGATCGAAAACGATGACTACGGATTTTGTGAAACTTGTGGTGTAGAAATTGGGTTGCGTCGCCTCGAAGCACGTCCAACCGCGACACAGTGTATCGACTGCAAAACCTTATCCGAAATCAAAGAACGCCAAAACCAAGGCGCTTAGATCAGATATTGCAAGTAAGTATGTAAGCATAAGCGACCTTATAATAGGTCGCTTTTTGCATTTTAGACTTTCACTACTTTGTTAAATTACTTCACTCTACTCTGACACATATAATTGCCAAAATAATGACATAACTAACAAAATAATCGTATTTAATGAATATCTTTTGATACTCATATTTATTATTCTATCTCTATTACCTTTATCGATAGCCATTTATTTTGAAAACAACACCTATTCACATGCCAACTCAAACCGAATCCTCACAGCCTATTGGCCGCTTTGCACCCTCACCAACAGGTGAATTACATCTTGGTTCTCTGACCACTGCGCTTGCCAGCTTTTGCCATATTAAATCAATCGGTGGCAAATGGCTTTTGCGTATGGAAGATACCGATACTGAACGCTGTGATAGGCAGTTTACGGAGCAGATCCTAATAGACCTTGAGACATTGGGACTACATTGGGATGATGATGTTGTTTATCAGTCTGAGCGCATTGATATCTATAATGATTACTTATCGTCGTGTCTACAGCCGTTAACGTATGGCTGCCGATGTTCCCGTAAAGATTTAGAACAATACTGGGCGCAAGAAGAAATAAGCAGAAACCATAGTCATACTCACCTAGCAGTATCAACTGATCAAACGTTATCAGACAAGCAAGTCTCATCAATTGAGCAAATACAGCCCAATAGACAGCAGTATCCGCGTCGCTGTGTGGCAGCTAACCTTGATAGACAGCAGCATAAGCTACGTATTCAGCTACCAGACTATCGGATTGGTTTCAATGACGGTATTCAGGGGTTACAGTGGGACAATCCACAGCAGACGTTGGGTGATATGGTTGCTCGTCGCCAAGACGGTATGATCAATTACATACTGGCGGCCAGTCTTGATGATGGTCTGCAGCAGGTTACTCATATCATGCGCGGCCTTGATATCCTACCTATGACGACTGCACAGATCGGTATTATGCAAGCCGCACGCCTACCCACTATTGATCGGTGGTACCATCTGCCATTGATTAACAATGCTGATGGTCAAAAGCTCTCTAAGCAAAACCTTGCTCAACCAATCGATACATCAGATCCAAGCCAGCTCATCGCTGAAGCCCTGTCACTATTACAGCAACCAAAAATCGATAGCGATACACCAGAAAATATGCTTAAACAAGCTATTGCTCAGTGGGACAATACCCCGCTACAAGGCAAACAGCAGTTAAACCTGCCCTATTAATAAGCGTTAAAAAATCATAAAACAGACAAAAAAAAGCGCCACTACCAGTGACGCTTTCTTATTTTCCAATAATGCTCAGCATTATTTACCGACACTTTGAATTTCTTAATAATAACGGCATTGGCTTTTTTCTATTTCAGGGCTTTCTTTATATATCTTCAACAATAGCGCGACCATAACCAAGCTAATCAACATAGACGAACCGCCATAACTAAAGAACGGCATAGTCAAACCTTTGGTTGGAATGGCGCCCATATTCATCGCAGCGTTAATAATCGTCTGGGCAATAAATACTACGCCAATACCAAAAGCGGTATAGCTCATACGCATTTGACGGCGTTTGAGCGCGTTATAACTGATACGCATCGCACTACCAATAATTAACGCCTCAAGTATCAGTACCATGCTGACACCGACAAAACCTAACTCTTCACCTGTAATAGCCAATAAGAAATCCGTATGTGCTTCAGGCAAATGCGATAGTTTTTGTACACTTTCGCCATAGCCAACACCCGTGAATTGTCCACGACCAAAGGCGATCAAACTACGCGCAAGCTGATAATCAGTATCCTGTACGTCATCAAATGGATCCATAAATGACATTACACGCACCAATCGGTACTCTGCTGTGGTAACCATCAACACAGCCCCGCCAACAGCAGCAGCGCCCAATGCTAAGAAGTGCTTATAAGGTGCCCCAGCGATATAAAAAATCGCAAACAGTGTACCAATGATGACGACAAAAGAACCAAAGTCTGGCTGCGACAATAACAATATCGTTATCAGCGCTACTACCAGCATAATTCGTAAGAAACCATCTAAGCCATTACGAACTTCAAAAGATCGGCGTACCACAAAATCAGATACAAACACGATCATGACCAGTTTGGCCAGCTCTGCTACCTGAAAATTAAAGCCGCCTATTGTAAGCCAGCGTTTGGAACCATTAATTGGCGTACTAAACAACGTAGCCACAAGTAATAACCCTGTGATGCCTAGCAAGGCAAACTGGGTCTCGGTCTTATACAGTGTGCGTAAAGACACGCCATAATAAGGAATAACCGCAACGATTAAACCAATCGTCATATACAACAGCTGGTTTTTGAAGAAATACAGCTCTGTCATACCGCGGCTAAGCGCAAAAGGAATAGAAGCAGAAGCAACCATCAGTAGACTCAGCACCATCATACAGCCGACGCTTGCTAACAAAATTGCGCGCGCTGACGGCATAGACAGAACACCATCTGAGCCAGAGGTTTGATTGGTTTGGGGCGAGGAACGAAAAAAAGAAGAGAGCGCCATAATTTTATATACACTAACAAACGAAAAAACACGGCGTCTATGAAACGCCACCGTTTAAAAAATCATAAAGTAAATCTTACTAGATAGGTGATAGAAAAGCCTCAGCCGTCGGCAAACGTCTTAGCTAGCACCTATTTAAGCAGTCAGGGTTATATGCTTGACAGTAGCAGCAATCTATAAGCAAAACAATCGTTTATCATAAAATACTGACTATAGCTAGAGACAAAACATCTGCTATGCCGATCTATGTAGCTGATTAAAACACCCAACGACCTATCAAGCTTCTGATTGCGCTGTGTCTAATTGATTGACCAGTTGGCTAAAGTGGTCACCGCGCGCGGCATAACCACTATATTGGTCAAAGCTAGCACAGGCAGGTGACAGCAATATAGCCTGCACTTGCGATAAACTACTGGTAGTGACTTGTTGGATAGTCGCAAACGCATTCTCTAATGTCTGACACTGATGCAGTGCGACATCGTCACTCAATTTCGCATCTCTTAGATGTTGTTCAATCTGTTGACCATCTTCACCAATGAATAAGACTTGGCTCACGTATTGATTGATAAAAGGCGTTAATTCACCAAACTGTTGTCCTTTGCCTTGCCCGCCTAAGATCAATAATAGTTTACCGTCCTTCGGTGCATAGACTGCGCCCAAGCCTTTGATAGCGGCCATGGTCGAACCAATATTGGTGCCTTTAGAGTCGTTAAAATAATCAATGCCAGCAGCATTAGCCACATATTGGCAGCGGTGTTCAAGACCTGCGAACTGTTGCAAAGTGTTCAGCATACTCTCTAGCGGTAATCCTGCAAGCTCACCAAGGGCAAGAGCCGCTTGTGCATTCAGTAGATTATGACGGCCTTTAATCAACAGTTTATCTGCCGACAGTAATCGTTCTGTACCACGAGCAAGATAAATTTGGCCTTCTATGTCGGTAATAAGCCCGTACTGACCTTTATCAGGGGCATGAATACCGGTACTAATTCTCGGCAGGTTGTCTGCGACCAATGGACGAGTAAGTGCATCTTCACGGTTTATCATCACTGACTTGGCACCTTGAAAGATACGGTGTTTGGCTTGATGGTAACCGAGCATGTCTCCATGACGATCTAAATGATCAGGCGACATATTAAGAACAGTCGCTACCTTTGCGCCCAAATTGGTGACGGTTTCTAATTGGAAGCTAGACAGCTCAAGTACCGCAAGCTCCATATCAGAATTATCTAGTAACGTTAAGGCTGGTACACCAATATTGCCACCGACACCCACATTAACGCCAGCATCTGCCGCCATTTGGCCTACTAACGTGGTAACCGTACTTTTTGCATTAGAGCCTGTAATCGCGACAATAGGTGCAGTACAGGCTTCACAAAACAGTTGAATATCGCTGACTACAGAAATATTGGCTTGGCGAGCAGCAGCCACAGCGGTAGTTTTAAGAGAAATACCTGGGCTAATAATGATACGAGCTGCTTGCTGCAATAAGTCTGCATCTATCGCGCCAAACTGACGAATCTCTATCTCGGCTGGTAATTGATCGGCCAGTTTAGGCGCAACTTGAGCATCAGTGACTGCGACTTGATAGCCTTGTTTGGCCAGATAATGCGCAACGGATAATCCAGACTGTCCCAAACCAACCACGACTTGTAGACCACTACCCTTATGAAGTAAGGCTTCTGTTGCTGTATTAGTGGTCATATCTATTCCTTCTATTAAACGAGAAAAGTTGCATTAAAGATATTTACTGTATAGCGACTCTAATCGACGCCGCTAAGATGTGCAGCATCTTAACGCCATCGTTCAGATTTCGGTACTGATTTTTTATGACTTTATGCTATTATTCGCCTGTTTTTATATTAAGTGGCTAATGCTATAATAGTAAGCTTGGTTAATATTTATCAGTATTTTGCTGAGCACATAGCTCAAGCATTTTAGTTTAGCATGTTGTCACGTTTATCGCGCTATTGTCACGCTTCTTCATTAACGATTGTTGTTGTGATAGAGGTATATCAGACAATTTTGATAATTTGACGAGTGATATATCACCTTCTACTACAGCAAGTGATTGCTGACTCTATATATTATTGTAGGTACATCTATCTAGTCGCCTATTTTAAGCAATCTTTTAAAAAATATTTTTAGGTAATTTACTACCCTTATCATCGTATTGATTATTGATGAGCGTATTTTTGATACCAAAAAAATCAATAGATACCTTAGTTAGTAGTTAGATATTTTGGTTATTAGTTTCTCACAATCCAACACAGCAACATGACCTAGTACATGTTGAAGTAAAAGAAAAATGAATAGCTATTATTAGCGACGCGATCATTTTATAAATGAGTAATGATTACTTTTTTTGCCTCTAACCCTATGTAGTTTACTTATGACATCTTTTATTGATAACTTGCGTGACGAGTGGTTTTCCAATGTTCGCGGTGACGTTTTATCGGGTTTGGTTGTAGCACTAGCCCTTATTCCTGAAGCCATTGCTTTTTCTATTATCGCTGGTGTTGATCCAAAGGTTGGCTTATACGCCTCATTTTGTATCGCAGTCGTGATCAGTTTTGTCGGTGGTCGTCCAGGGATGATTTCGGCAGCGACTGGCGCTATGGCACTTGTAATGGTCGATTTGGTTGCTGACCATGGGTTGCAATATTTGCTTGCCGCGACCTTACTTTGCGGTGCCATTCAGGTCGTTATGGGTATCCTAAAGCTTGGTAACCTGATGCGCTTTGTCTCCCGCTCCGTAGTTATTGGTTTCGTCAACGCGCTAGCAATCTTAATTTTTGCCGCACAATTACCAGAACTGAACCCGATGACTGAGCGCGTGGGCATGACTGTTTACATCATGACGGCAGCTGGTTTGGCGATTATTTATCTGTTTCCACTTATCCCTAAAATCGGTCGCATCATTCCTTCACCGCTTATTTGTATTGTGGGTTTGACCGCTGTTGCCATGTATATGAACCTTGATATTCGCAACGTTGGTAGCATGGGTGATTTGCCGGATTCATTGCCAGTATTTTTGTTACCTGATATTCCATTAAACCTAAATACCTTGCTAATTATTGCACCATATTCTATCGCGCTTGCCATTGTCGGTCTTTTAGAGTCGATGATGACAGCGACTATCGTCGATGAATTGACCGATACACCAAGTGATAAAAACAAAGAGTGTCGTGGACAAGGTATGGCCAATGTCGTATCAGGTTTCTTCGGTGGTATGGCAGGCTGTGCAATGATTGGCCAGTCAATGATCAACGTCAAATCGGGTGGCCGCACTCGTCTATCTACCTTGATAGCTGGTGTTGTCCTTCTTATTATGGTCGTGTTCTTAAGCGAATGGGTTAGTCAAATTCCAATGGCAGCCTTAGTTGCAGTTATGATTATGGTATCAATTGGTACGTTTAACTGGCAATCGATTCGTGAGTTTAAGACGCATCCAATGTCGTTTAATATTGTCATGCTGGCGACTGTATTGACTACTGTCTTTACTCACAACTTGGCTTACGGTGTCGGCGTAGGTGTCCTACTATCTGCTTTAGCATTTGCCAATAAAATTGGTCAATTCCTAACTATCTTTAGTGAATATGATGACAGCAGCAATACTCGTTACTATTATGTTCAAGGACAGGTATTCTTTGCCTCTACTACCCAGTTCCTACATAGTTTCGATACCAAAGAAGCTGTAGATAGTATTCAGATTGATGTCAGCCAAGCGCACTTTTGGGATGTCAGCGCTGTTGACACCTTAGACAAGCTAGTGATGCGCTTGCAACGTGAAGGTATTGATGTCAAAGTGGTAGGACTCAACAATGCGAGCCGAACACTGATTGACCGCTTCTCTGTTCACGACCGCCGTGATATTGGCTTATTGGACTAAGCTCATCTATGCGGTTGCCATGTGACTATATTGTTAGTCCATGGCTGATGTATCGGATATTAATAGACAGCTATATGGGTAAAAGGGTTAGGTAGATTGTTCATTCGCTAACCCTAAACCGAGATAGCAGATTTTTATTATTAGAATGATGTGGTCGTTTTATGAGTAATTTAAAACCAGATAGTGTGATTGCTTGCTTGGATTGTCCTGATCATGTTCAAGCCGTACTAGAAGCTAGTATGTGGGCCTCTAGTCGCCTGTGTGCACCCGTTGGCTTATTGCATTCGATGCCAAGCTTGCAGCAAAAGGCTGCTATTAATTATTCTGGCTGCCTCAATATTGATGACGAAAATGCTTTGCTCGAACAGTTCACATCTAAAGAGCATCTAAATAACTGTGAGCTAAAAGCGCAAGGTCGCCTGTTACTATCTCAAGCAACCTCATATTGTGAACAGCAACGCCATAAGCTAAAAACGTATACATTGCACCGTCATGAGAACCTCAACCAAAGTATTGATTATGTCGATGATAAGGCCCAACTGATCGTTATAGGTCATCATGTCACCTGCAAATCAACACTGAGCCAACTTATACGAGTCAGTCACTGCCCCATTTTGGTGACACATGCACCATTTTTGACCCCTACTACTGCTTTATTTGCGTTTGATAATAGTCCAACGTGCCATAAACTACTAAAATGGTTATGTAAAACGCCACTTGTGCGTGCATTGACGGTTCATATTGTGATGGTTGGGAAAGAGACTTCTGATAACTGTGATGCACTGCGTGAAGCCTATGCCAAACTCAAACAGGCAGGTATCAAATCTAAGAAGACATTGCTGGACTGCCGTGATGTCGCAGCAGCTTTGAACTATTATCAAAACCAACATGATATTGGTTTGCTCATGACAGGGGCTTTCGGCCAATCTCGTTTACGCGAATTACTACAAGGTAGCGACACAAAAAAGCTATTGGTCAGTACAAAAACCCCTTACCTACTCTTTCCTAAAGCATAACGACGTATATATAAATACGTCCAAACCCTTTACCTACCTAAGCGCAAGGGTCTGACTACTATGTCAGGCTCTGCCGCTTACCTCTACTTTCTATCTATCTTCTCGCCACTCATCTTTGATACGCTTGTATAAAAAGACCAAGCTAACGACCAAACTCAAGTTAGCAAATCGTCACATGAAATAAAGGGATAGCCTCCCCAAGCACTCAAAAAGTTGGTTATAATAAAGTTTTCGTTAACCAAACGCTAAAGATTGATTCACCTTTATTATGCTTGTAGCGATGGCTCTAATCGTTGCACCGTAACTCATATCCTATGTTACTACTGTCATTACTTTTTAATGAATAACGCCAATTCTACCTCCCCCCTTGAGTAGGTTGGCACAGTTCTTGAATAACATACAGTAAGCAAGGCAGAGATATGATGATGCACCATAGTACTTCTATCAATCTGCGGCATCACACAAATAAGGAATTTTTTATGAAGCTAATCACTGCGATCTTAAAACCATTTAAGCTCGACGACGTGCGTGAAGCGCTTTCCGACATCGGTGTTAAAGGTGTCACTGTCACTGAAGTCAAAGGTTTCGGTCGTCAAAAGGGTCATACAGAGCTTTATCGCGGCGCAGAATACGTGGTGGACTTTTTACCTAAAGTAAAAGTAGAAGTGGCTGTGATCGATGAGATGGTAGAGCCTGCTATTGAGGCAATCACTCGTATCGCTAGCACTGGTAAGATTGGTGATGGCAAAATTTTCGTCACTGCACTTGAGCAAGTTATCCGCATCCGTACGGGTGAAACGGGACCTGACGCTATCTAAATTTGAAGACCTACCTACAGGCATAAACTTATAGGTACAGACTCTTACAGCATTTTTATCTATCGGTCATGCCGATATCTATATTATAAATTCAAGGGGGAATTTAAATGGAAAGTCAAATCTTTGAGCTCCAATATGCGCTCGATACGTTTTACTTTTTGATATGTGGTGCGTTGGTCATGTGGATGGCAGCAGGCTTCACTATGTTAGAGGCCGGACTAGTCCGATCAAAAAATACAGTCGAAATCTTAACCAAAAACGTCGCACTATTTTCAACAGCTAGTATCATGTATATGGTATGCGGCTACGCGATTATGTACGGTGGCGATCTATTTCTAAGCGGAATCGCAGGTGGTGATACATTAGTAGAAGACGCCTTAGCGGCCTCTACTGAAAATGGCTTCGGTGGCGACTCTGTCTACTCTGCCGCATCAGATTTTTTCTTCCAAGTTGTCTTTGTAGCGACCTGTATGTCAATCGTATCGGGTGCCGTTGCTGAGCGTATGAAACTGTGGTCATTCTTATTGTTCGCTGTGGTTATGACTGGCTTTATCTATCCATTAGAAGGTAGCTGGACATGGGGCGGCAACGATGTATTTGGTATGTTCAACCTAGGCGATATGGGCTTCTCTGACTTTGCAGGCTCTGGTATTGTACACATGGCAGGTGCAGCAGCAGCGTTGGCAGGTGTATTACTTTTAGGATCACGTAAAGGCAAATACGGTCCTAACGGCGAAATACGCGCCATTCCAGGTGCCAACCTACCACTTGCTGCGCTTGGTACATTAATTTTGTGGATGGGTTGGTTCGGTTTCAACGGCGGTTCAGTACTTAAACTAGGCGACATCGCCAGCGCTAACTCTGTTGCAGTAGTTTTCTTAAATACTAATGCGGCAGCTGCCGGCGGCGCAGTAGGCGCTTTATTATTAGCACGCCTCATTTTCGGCAAAGCTGATTTGACCATGCTCCTAAACGGTGCGCTAGCTGGTCTAGTAGCCATTACTGCTGAGCCTTCAACACCTTCAGCATTACAAGCCACTATCTTTGGCCTTATCGCTGGTATCATCGTGGTACTATCAATCTTAGCCTTAGACAAAATCAAAATTGATGATCCAGTCGGTGCCATCTCAGTTCATGGTGTGGTTGGTCTATTCGGTCTACTAATCGTACCTATCACCAACCCAGCATCTACCTTTATCGGTCAGATTGTGGGTGCTGCTACCATCTTTGCTTGGGTATTCATTGCCAGCCTAGTGGTTTGGTCTATCATCAAGCTGGTTATCGGTCTACGTATCTCTGAAGAAGACGAGTACGAAGGAGCTGATATTGCAGAGTGTGGTATGGAAGCTTACCCAGAATTTATAAGATAAGCTCCTTTTAAGTAAGCTGAAGATTGCTGTTAAATGCGCCGATACTACCTACTGTAGTATCGGCGCTTATAGTTCTAGTGCTTAAAGAACGCCCCTATTGAAGCTATAAACTTAGATCTAAAACGTAAAAAATCCCGCAAGACCTTTCGGTAACGCGGGATTTTTGTGTATTAATCTGAGACTAATTTTTAGTTTATTTCTTTTTCCATTCTTGGCTACGAGAGAATGGTCCGATATAGCCTTTTAATTTTAATGTATTACCACTTAAGCTTGCAGTCATTCGATAGTCTTTGCCTTTCTCAGGGTCAGTAATCGTACCGCCACTATATTTACCGCCACCATCAGACTTTAGACCTCTAATAACAGTTTTACCAACGTGTTTTTTGCCTTTAGCTGAGTTAGTAGCAACAAGAGTACCTGTTAACACACCATTTGACTCAGTAATTTTTACCGTACCTTTTGGCTTGCCTTCATCATATGTCTGCCATGTAGTGTTGGCTAATGGGTCAGCGGCGAACGCCATACTGGCAATACCAATACCAGCAACAGCTAAAGTGGTCTTTGTAAATAATTTCATAGATTGACTCCCTTCATACAATGATTACTAGAAACGTGATGTTTCTGATGTCCTATGCTTATCCTTTGCTAGAACCTTTCATTACGAGCTTTACGGTTTCGACCTTTTTAAATGATAGTTACCATTATAACTTATAAGATTTTGGTTAAAGGTTCGAGCGACACAAGCGATGTCTTAACTCATTATAAGCAATTTTTAGGCTTTGCCTAGTAGTTTTTTTGCAGTTTCTTATTTCTACAAAAATAAAACCATATCAAAGAGTTACAGGAAAGGGTTGTCGATATTTTTATCTAATTGGTCATCATTTTCCTTTGACTTAGCACTATTCTTGCTATACAGATTTTCATCTTCAAACGCTTGTACGATTTTCCCTGACAGCTCATGTAGCTGTTGGGCTTGCTTATATCCTAACTCGTCAAAAGTGAGATCAATATCACCGTATATAATAATCTTGTCTTGTTGGTTTTCAATGACAAGATCACCAATCTGCATACTTTGATGGTCGTTGGCAAATGGCTCAATCATTTGGTTATCCTTATTATCAGTAACATTTTATTTTTTAAACATTAGGCTATTCTTTGGTTTTACTGCCAGTTTAGGCCTGTAATTGTGCAATCAACCACTCTAAAACAGCCCACACAAACAGCATCCACCCAGGCTCTTCCACTGGGGCCTCCGGTGTATCTGAACTCTCACCTGCCTTCAATGGTAAGTCAAACGCTTGAGATTTGGACTGATTATCTAGCATAGGTAATACATCGATACCAACCTCAGTGGTTAGCTCATCGATGCTGATCACGTCGATGCGTTCTGATTCATCATTTGGTGCATAATACACGCCTGCTTGATTGGTTGCTGGGATGTATACAGCTTTGAAAAAGTGACTAGGCACAAGGACACGATTAGCGAGCTGCTTGGTTTTTTTATCGGTAAATGCCACACCTGTAATGGTATATACTTCACCGTATTGCTGCGTTAGATACCGCGTAGCAGATTCAATATTACGCCAAATATAACGATTGTTACGTGGTGACTGTGGAGCAATATTGGCTAGGCTGAAGCTATCATATTGCTGGCTACGATTGGCCATATCGGCATTAGGTGCCAAATGCCCTCGATCATAGCCAGAACCTGAATAGTCAGATAGCGAGGCACGTGCTGACTCTGGTAGCTTACTCTCTTCATGAAAACTGTCTTCACGGTCAATCTGTTTGGCTTGTTGTAGACGCGTGCGATCGAGATATTCTGCTGACCAGAGCGGTGTACGCGAGACCCCCGAGTACATAACTGCAAAGCCATCCATGCATAGCGCTTGTGTGTCTTTCTTTAGCTTGGTATTGGTAAATTCGGGATAAACACCACCATAAAAAGACTGGCTACACTGGGTCAAATCATCAGCGTGTGCTTGTGCAATACCCGTCGCGACAAGCAATACCGCCATCAGCGCATTATTTTTAAATCCGTACTTGAGCCTACTAAAAATTATCATTCAACTTTCAACCATTCATACTTGCCGTTACATACTTGCTATCCTAGCAGGCGCTTGCCAATAAAGAAAGATAGCGCGCAGATCGTGACATTTTAAATGGTATCCGCTATACTTAGGCGTTCAAAAAACGGTGAAGTGGGTGAGTGGCTGAAACCGCACGCCTGGAAAGTGTGTATACGTTCATAGCGTATCGAGGGTTCGAATCCCTCCTTCACCGCCAATCTTATTTTGCTTAAGCAAAACCTAGTTTTCCTATCTTATACTACCCTTATTAAAATTTCCCTGAACCATTTAATAGTAGGACTTTAAGTCTAGACTCATTCTCTACTGCTGCCTGAAATATTCCTGTGTAACCTCAATTCCTAATCAAATAACATATTAATTGACCGAACTAAAAAATTCGTGTTATGAGCTGAGAGTGACTCATACAAAGGTCATAACACAAAATAACTATCTACTTTTCAGCAGAGTTAAACAATAAAAACCCCAGTTTAGAAACTGGGGTTTTTATTATCTTCGAATACCAATCTAAGTTTTAGAGCATGGCTTGCGCAATCATTGCTGATCCGATAAACGTACCTGTAAAGGTCAGTACCGCAACAATAGCAATTTTGAAGCCAGACTTCTTAAACAGATCAACTTCCACTTGCGAAATGGCGAAACCAGCGTAAGCAAGTACTGGCGTTAATAATTGCAATACGCCCAGTTTTGCAGTTTCTTCTAAAACATAAGCATTAAATGGAAACTGTGGTAGAGAGATTAAAATAGCGACAATAGATATCCAAGCAATCGCAGGTACATTGACTGGAATAAAGCGTTTTAACAGCATACCAATCACACAACATGCAAATAAAATGAGCATGGCAGGTAGTGCTGATAATGGGTTTACACCTTGTCCTACCCAGTTGCTCAGTAGCAAGACCACGCAAATCACAGCTAATAGGATAAAAGACTGCATGACAGACAGACTGGCGGGCTCTTCCATGACTGCATCAAGATTGGTTTCTGTCGTAGCAATAGTCTGTTGGTTCTTCTTAAACTTACTGACTACTTTATACAGAAACTCTGTAAAAGGCAGCGCCACAAACAAACTAACAAATAGACCAGTGGCGTACGTTAGCAAGTTGGAAGTCGCTGCAAATGCCGTAATCGTCTCTGCTTGAGCAGGCACTGTCTCTGCCAATGCTGCTGAACAAGCACCCATCATACTACCACTACCAATACCGCATGCCATAGCAAGTGCGCGTACATCCATGACATCCATTGAGGCGATGATACCGGCCATTAATGAGAAGTAAATCGCACCAAATAAAGTACCCATGACATAGACGCCCATCACACCGATGCCTTCTGGACTTTGTAGCCCATATTTATCAGCAATCAAAGCAACATTGGGTTCACGAGCAACGGAGTGCGTGGCACCGATGGCTTCTCGGCCCATACCAAAAACGAGCACTGCAACGGGTAGCGCAATTAGAACGGTCGCTACATTACCTAACTCTTGCAATAGTAGTGCTGGACCAGCAGCAATGATTTCTTCGATATTGGGACCAACACCGACACCAAATTTGGCGATGAAAGGCATAATACTTAATAGAATGGCATAACTGGCAAACTTGGCTCGTTTTTTAGTTATAACAGCCTTCATCGAGGGCACGACATTGGGGTTTAATAAAATCGCAAAGATAAAGGCATAAAGTAATGGTAGTAACACTAAAATACCGATACCGATAGGAATTTTTATAATGCCTATCCATTCTGCTAATAACGACGCAGCGATCACTAATAAATGCAGCTTCCAATCAAGCAGGTGCTTCGTCATGGTAGGTGACAGCACGCTATTGTTGTTCATATAAATTCCCTTTGAGTTTGATAATGACTCTATTGATTGAACTTGGTCTGTTAAGCTTTATCTCCTGATAATAAATTTTATTTATTCAGCGTTCTTTGGTAACTCTGACTTAACCAAAGAAACCCATACTTTGATACCTGTCTCGATAGCATCATCATTGAAGTCATAAGAGGCATTGTGTAGTGGCTTAGAAGGTGTGCTACCGTCAACGCCCAACCAAAAATAGGCGCCTTTAACTACCTGACTCATAAATGAGAAATCTTCAGAAGCCATCGAAGGTTCTACATCAGTATTAACTTTATCGACGCCAAGCGCTTTAGTAGCCGCTTCTTTAATCTCAAGATAAGCCTGACTATCATTGGTGGTTACTGGATAACGGATATGGTAATCCATCTCGCTTTTGACACCATATAAAGGTGGTAAAGTGGCAACCATTTCTGTGAGCATTTCTTGCATCGATTGGCGTACATCCATATCAAAGCTACGAACCGTACCTTTTAATATGGCGACATCTGGAATCACGTTGGTGGTATCGCCGCTGTTCATTTGCGTCACGCTGATAACGCCCGACTGCAATGGCGAGACGCGTCGAGAGATAATAGATTGGATATTGGTGATTAGCGCAGCGCCAGCAGCTATAGGATCGGCACCCAAATGCGGCATAGCAGCATGCGTGCCTTTGCCCGTTAATGTAATCTCAAAAGTATCAAAAGAAGCCATCATAGGGCCATTGTTTACAGCGATTTCCCCTACTGGCAGCCCAGGCCAGTTGTGTAAACCGTAGACAGCATCCATCGGAAACTTATCAAACAAACCATCATCAATCATGGCTTTGGCACCGCCCAATACCTCTTCTGCAGGTTGAAAAATAAAATGAATAGTGCCGCTAAACTCTTTATGTTGACTTAAGTGTTTTGCAGTTCCTAACAGAACAGAGGTATGACCATCGTGACCACAGGCGTGCATACAGTTTGCGTGGGTAGACTTATGCTCAACGTCGTTTTGTTCTGTGATTGGCAATGCGTCAATATCAGCTCTTATACCGATAGTAGGGCCCACACCGTTCTTCAAAGTACCAACCACACCAGTGCCGCCCAAGCCTTGATGAACCTCAATACCAAAAGATTGTAACTTATCTACGATAAATGAAGAGGTTTTAAATTCTTTGAATCCAAGCTCAGGCTGGCTATGAATTTGTTTACGCCACTGTTTGACTTCATCTAATAATGCTTCATTAACTGACATTTATTTCTTCCTTTGAGAGTATGTATTGATATACCGTAGTTGGCATTGATACGTGCTATCGACTTTTGGAAAGCGGAAAATCATCTAACCTTTTTACATTCTTTTATTTTTATCAAATAAATAAGCCACTTAAAGTGGCTTATTTATGATGTACTAGAGATAGATTTACTTGAACAACTATTGTAACCTATTTTCACACATTCGAATAAAGCCAAGCCGTATTATCAGGCGCTGGTTTCATCTTTTTTTGAATAGATTTTTTTATCATAATGCACATTATAGATGTTTTTTCAGTCGTGCTTAGCAGTAACAAACTACCTTTAGACAATTAAATACTCTACTTCCATTCATGTTGTTAACAACTCATTTTACTTTATATCCCTTATACAGTAAGACTTTTAGTTTTTATTTAACGTTCAACTTATCTTTATATCTATACTTGCCCTCATTATTATTTGACATAAAAATGGAATAACAACAGAGTCTATGTTACTCGGTAGATGCCATCGTTTAAAAATTCGATTATAGTAGATATCGACAGTATTTATTTAAATAAACTAAAGGATATAACGATGAAAACACTGGGTATATGTATCGTAGCAGGATTCGGATTGAGTGCTTGTGCTACTGGCATGGGTGGCGTGACAACAGGTACGGCTAATCAAAATAACAGCACTGATAAAGTGGTCACTCAATACCCAGTTGAGACTGCCATACTCAATATCTATACCAAACAACGTAGTGAAAAACTGGTCGCTACTGTCAATGGATATAACGTAGCTGTCGACATTCAAACTACTCCTAAAGGCAGCTTACGCTTTAATAATAAGATGGTACAAGGCGCAGAAGTCAGTACAATCAACACAGTGAATCAGCAGATCACAGATCAGTCAGTCGCTATCAATTACTTTACGCTAGATCCATTGGTATTCCATGGTTTTACGGATAGTACGGGGGAGTATTCAGTCGCTGACCAAACGACGAGTATCCCCAAGGTAGCTACTGTAGGCGACTCAAGTCAACTCATCACTGAACACGTATATTCTGACAGTAGTATGCGCCAAAAAACTGCTATTTATAATCAGGCATGGTCCCTCACCCAAAACACTAATGATACGGCGTGGCTCTGTATAGAAAACTCAAGCAACTTACTACTAAGTTTTGACCCAGCAGGCACTTCTTCAGAATGCTATAAGATAAATGCCAAAGGTGATATTTTGAGTAGCAAAGTGACACTCACTCAGCCTAATGAAAGTGGCGTGTCCAAACCAATAATGTTTAATAGTCAGTAGCGTTTGCTCGATTAGGAACAACCAATAGTGTCATATAAAAACAAAAAAAATAGCGCCTAATTAAGGCGCTATTTTTAGATAATAAAATCGGGTTTTTACGAGCGACGGTCATGGTTGTTTTTGTCGTGGCTGTTTTTAGCATGGACATTTTTGGCTGCTGCTTTGTGTTTAGCAGCTACTACCCGTGCCTTGTGATGTGATTTCGCTGCCTTAATTTTGGCTTTCCTATGTTTATTACTCGCTTTATTGCTGCTGTGTTTTTGATGCTGTACTTGAGCTGAATGATGCTTATCAAAATTAGGTGCAGCATTGGCCTGACCCACCATCGACAAACAAGCAGTAGCGGCTAAAATTGAGCTAACTAGTATTTTTTTCATCGTTCTATTCCTTTGAATTCATATTTAGAGTAGTTATAGATAGTTCACTTAGTGTTGAATAAACTATCGTGATAAAGCTTTACTCTATCGACAAAGAGAATGATAAATGACTCTAGTATTAAGTAGCTTTATAAAACTTGAAGAAAGGTTGCGATTGTTGCGAGGGCATGCGTGGTTGAAGACATGTTAGGTGTTGGCGTAATTTTTGGTTAAATGACAGCCTATTTACGCTTTATCGGTAAGCATCGTAGACAGAATATTTATAGAAAGGCGAATTATTAGCTGGTTGATGACGAATGTAAATACAGATATGGATAACCTAAATCTCTTATATCATTCTTTTTATTGATCGAAAAATCTGACTCATTAGAAGTTATTGGCTAATATTTTAAACAAGCATAGCAATACTCTATACTGCTATGCTATGCATGTGCTACACAGACGTTTTCTGCAAAATATAAACCACAAACTTCGCCTCTGTGCTAAATGCTGCTGTTTCTACGGCTGCCAGTAGTGCTTGCCTTTTTTCGCTGCGGGCACGGTACGCATAAGGCGTCATCGTCATCAAATCAGCCAAATCACCTGCGGATAACGTCAGCTCTGTACTGACACGGTCGGTCTCAATCAACGTAAAGCATGGTGCCAATTCTTGCAAAAACTTATCAGAATCATGCTCACGTACATCATCAAATAACGCATCACGCATCGTTGCCAAATGCCCGACATCAGGTTTGGCAATGATCAGATAGCCGCTATCCATCAATACATTATCAAATGCCTCGGGTAAAATAGGACTAAAGATACTACTAATACCCGTCATACTGTGCGGGCGTAATGGTAGATGTGCAGCACTGGTCACCAATGGATAGACTGCTGTCGTCTTGACAGTATTTTCTTTACGCGGCTGATACCATAGATGACCTGCTCCTTTGCTGACTTTAGCCAGCTCAACTACTGCAGGCTTACTAATATCAGCGGCTATCAGCGTGTCTATAACATCTAATCCCATTTGCGCCATTGCTTGCGTGTAGTAGCCTTCTCCGCAGCCAATATCAAGCCAATTGACTGACTTGTTATCTTGCTTATCTATTAACTCATCTTTAGATAGCAACTCTGTCATTTTTTGGCTAATTAGCTTTTGGAGCGGAGTATAGTGCCCATGGTTTAAAAACCGCTTACGTGCATCGATAGACTCTTGACTGTCCCCAGGTGCTTTGGATTTTTTTTGTTGCACTGGCAATAAGTTAACATAGCCTTGTCGCGCCACATCAAAGGGGTGTGAAGTATGTTTAGGATGCAGGCTACCATCACAACGCCAAGTATCTGTGGCGGGCTGTAGCGGTGACTGACAAATTGGACAAATAAATAACGACACGGGCATCTCAAAGTGATGTTGATATATCTCGCATTTTAACAAAATTCATGAGTCTTGAGCGACAAAAAGCCGCCTCAATAATGATTGAAACGGCTTTTTAGAGTCTCGCAAACTGATATCTATATAGATATTCGGCTGTTATAGCTTAACGCAGTTTTAGCGTCATTAACCCAAGGATGACAAGGATAATAGCAATAATCCAAAATCTCGCCACCACTTGTGTTTCTTTCCAACCAATTTCCTCAAAATGATGATGCAGTGGCGCCATTCGGAATACGCGTTTTTTGCGCAGTTTATACGAGCCAACTTGCAACATAACTGATAGCGCTTCGGCCACAAACAAACCACCCATAATAGCAAAAGCAATCTCTTGGCGAGTCATCACGGCGATAGTACCTAGCATCGCGCCCAATGCTAGCGCACCAACATCACCCATAAATACTTGTGCTGGATGCGCATTAAACCATAAGAAACCAAGACCTGCTCCGACCATTGAACCACAAACGATGATGACTTCGGAGTTGTAAGGAATATAAGGAACATGTAAGTAATCAGCAAAGCGTACATCACCTGATACATAAGCCATCGCGCCCAAACCTGCAGCAACAAGAACGACTGGTAGAATCGCCAAACCATCTAAACCATCGGTTAAATTGACTGCGTTAGAAGCGCCATTAATCACAAAATAAGTAAAAATGATAAAGCCAATACCAAATGGCACCGCTGAAAATGGAATCATCCAGTCTTTGAATACGGGCAATAGCAGATCCTGCATCTCACGCGTGGTGTTGATATCTGGTTGTAGCGTGGCGATATAATACAACGACACACCGACAAATAACGCGCCCATCGACAGCCAAAAATACTTTTTGCGAGCGATTAAGCCTTTTGGATCTTTGTACTTAATTTTTAGCCAATCATCGGCCCAACCTACGGCACCGAAGATAACCATAACCACGAGCAAAATCCAAATATAAGGATTGTTTAATCGTGCCCACAGTAGCGTAGATATTCCAATCGCACTTAGGATCAACACCCCGCCCATAGTTGGCGTACCAGTCTTAGCCAAATGCGATTGAGGCCCATCGTTACGAATGGCCTGACCATATTTGAGCGAGCGTAGGTGCCTAATAACACGGCCACCAAACATCATACTAAATACAAGGGCGGTAACAACAGCGAGCAATGCTCGTAGCGTCAACGAAGAAACCGCAGAAAACGGCGTATAATACTGGCCAAGCCAGCCGAACAACCAAACTAACACCGCCTACTCCTCGACTAGCGCATTTATAAGAGTTTCCATTCCCATGGAACGAGAGCCTTTGAACAACACAGTACAAGGCTTAGCTTGTTGCGCTTGCAAATACGGCTGTAAATACTGTAATAAACTTTCTTTGTCAGCAAAAGCATGAGCACTGATATCAGATACCTCTTGCGCTCCCGCGACGGTATAAGGTGCAAACTCACCAACACAAAGCAGCACATTGATACCCGTGGTCGCAATAGTACGGCCTAAGCTTTGGTGCTCACTGATAGCCGCATCTCCTAGCTCACCGATATCGCCCAGCACCATGACTTGCGTGCCTGTTTGCGCCGCCAGCACTTTGGCAGCAGCACGTACCGAATGAGGGTTGGCATTGTAAGTATCATCAATGAGACGATGCATACCAAGTATTTGGCTATTTAAACGACCTTTAGCAGGACGCGCGTTTTCTAGCCCAACAACAATATCACTCACCTCAATGTTCAGCGCATGCGCACAGGCAGCAGCAGCCAAGGCATTATTAACATTGTGCTCACCTGCCAATGGTAAATTGATATCATGAATTTGGTTGCCAATATGTAGCTTAAATTCGCTGCGTTCAGGCTCTACGTCTAGATGGCTTGAACTCACATCCGTATTACCGAAACCAATCACATGAGACGTGTGTTTTTCAGCGATACGCCGTAGCTGATTGGTAAAATCGTCTCTATCAGGAACAATCGCAAACTGTGCATCTGTCAACGTATGATAAATCTCTGCCTTGGTTTGGCAGATACCTTCACGGCTACCAAACTCACCCAAATGTGCCGTTCCAATGTTTAAGATACAGGCTACATCAGGCTGGACAATCTCAGTTGTATAAGCAATCTCACCAATATGGTTTGCGCCCAACTCCAAAATAGCATAACGATGATGATCGGATAGCTCAAGCAACATCATTGGGACACCCAAATCGTTGTTGAGGTTGCCGCGAGTGATCAATGTCGGTGCCAATCTACCAAAAATACTGCCTAGCATTTCTTTACAAGTAGTCTTACCGCTAGAGCCTGTAATAGCAATCACGGTTAAATCTGTATGTTGCTGACGACGATACGCTGCCAGCTGGCCTAGCGCCAAACGGGTATCACTGACCACCAATTGCGGAATAGCATTTGAACCGGACAACGAGATGGGACGTGAGACAACAGCGGCAATAGCGCCTTTTGACATTGCTGTCTCGATGTAATCGTGACCATCGAAATTATCGCCGCTTAGCGCCAAAAATATATCACCGGGCTTTATCGTGCGGGTATCAGTGGCTATACGCTTACTGGCTAATGCTGTCTGTTCTGCTGAATGGCCTTGTGGTAGCTGCCAATGTCCATCAAGCGACGCAGTTGCTGCGAGTAGATTGTCCATGTGCCAGACATAGAGCCCTTGCGACTGGGCAGTATTATCGGTATCGGCTGTCATAATGATTACCTTGTGTGATGACTACTTAATTTTTATATTTAATGATCAGTTTTTTACTAATGCGTGTGTAGATAGCCAATCAATTACACACGACCAGCTTGGTTCAATGTCTGCTGCAAAACAACACTGTCATCGAAATCATAGCGAACGTTGTTAATTTCTTGATAGGTCTCATGACCTTTGCCTGCGATGACCGCGATATCGTCGGGACCACAGTGACTCACTGCATACTCAATGGCGGTTTGGCGGGCAGGCTCGATATGGGTTCGTTGATATTGTTCAGCTGTCATACCAACCTGCATATCTTGCAAAATCACATTGGGATCTTCGGTACGGGGATTATCCGCAGTCAAAACAACTCGATCAGCACCTGCCAGACCTGCTTGTGCCATCAGTGGTCGCTTGCCTGCATCACGATCTCCACCGCAACCAAATACCGCCCATAGCTGACCTTTACAGTGAGTCTTGAGACTGGCCAGCACTTGGCTTAGAGCATCTGGGGTATGCGCATAATCAACGATAAAACAACCATCATTTGACGCTACGCGCTGCATACGTCCAACAGCACCTTGCAGCTGTGTAATAGCAGGAGCAATACGCTCAGCGCGCTTGGCATTAATACCAGGCTCGGCATCAAGTGCTACGACAGCTGCTATCGCTGCGAGCAAATTGGCAACATTGAAGCGACCTAATAATGGACTGACGATCTCTATGTTGTCAGCTTTCTCATCACCAAAATCAGTACGCAGATTCATTTTTACGCCTTGCAGACTTGGCGTAATATCAGCGGCAACAAAAGTAGCTGCTTTTGATGAATCTAAACTATATGTCCATACCGTCAAGTCGCTAGCGTTTGCCGTATCTAACATCACCTGAGCGTGCTCATCATCAATATTGATAATGGCATGAGTCAAATCTGGGAAATGGGCTTTATCAAACAGCTTGGCTTTGGCAGCGGCATATTCTGCCATATTGGCATGATAGTCTAAATGGTCACGGCTCAAATTGGTATAAATCGCTACAGTGACTGGCATACCTTGTAGACGTTGCTGATCTAAACCATGAGAACTGGCCTCTAATGCTAATATTTCAGCATTTTCTGTTCCCATTTGATATAGGAACTGTTGAACAGCTAGAGCATCACCCGTGGTATGGCTAGCTTGCACCAGAGCACCGAGCCTACCATTACCTGCAGTACCCATCACCGCGCTACTCTGACCCATCAATTGAGTAAGCTGTGCTACTAATTGACTGATGGTCGTTTTGCCATTGGTACCAGTCACCGCAACCACAGTCGGTAGAGTCACTGACTGCTGATATTGTAGGCGCGCTTGAATCAAACTACCTAAAAAATCGCGAATATTGGGAACGTATAAGACAGGGCATGATGCCGCTGCTAATTGCAGCTGCGTATCAGCAATATTATCTATCTTTGGTTCGCTACTAGTACTTGAAGGATTGTTTGCTTCGCTAAGCAAAGCACTAGGGTCAATCTCTGAGAGAATAAACGCGGCTTGCTCAGCAGCTTGCCGTAAATAGTCGCGACTTTTTTGAGGGTTTGCCGTTTGGCTTTTTAGAAGAACAAATACATCATTCACTTCTAGTTGACGACTGTCTAATCGAAACTGTTGGAATGGAATATGAGCAATAGATTGAGCTTGACCTGAATCTGCTTGATTGGATGCTTTCTGCATCGATTTTGCTATCATCGTTGTCAGCTGCTCGGCCAGTTTATGCTGCTGGCTTTTATTAGTATCTACAAGCTGTTGTAAAGTAACAGTAGCGCTATCTAGCGATGACGTGGTCATAGATAAATCCTAAACAGTTAAAACGTGTCAGCTCAATAGAACTGGACATTTAAAATAATTGAACGCTTACTGGGCTTCCGTTTTTAGTGGCTTATCCAAAGGCACATTATACAATCGTAACGCTTCTTTCATCACATTATGGAAGACAGGTGCGACTGTTAGACCAGCATAAATCTGACCGCGCGGGTCTTCGATAAGCATCACGCCCACCAATCTTGGATTGGATGCAGGTGCCATCCCAGCAAAGACGTTACGATACTGGTCAGTATAATAGCCACCGTCTGGATTGATGCGACGTGATGTACCTGTCTTACCTGCCACACGATACCCGTCAATAGCGGCGGCTTTCGCCGTACCACCAGGCTCAGTCACGCTCTCGAGCATCTGTACGATAGACATTGCTTGCTCATGCGCCATGATGCGTTTGCTTGGCTGCGGCTTGTCAGTTTTGGTTAAGGTAAGTGGGTGCATGACCCCACCTGCTGCTAGCGCTGAGTAAGCTTGTGCGACTTGCGCCAATGTCACTTGTAGACCATAGCCATAACTGACGGTTGCACGCCGTGCTGTTTCTTTTTCTTTTGGTGTCACGACCAGCCCACTACCTTCACCTGGAAATTGTAAAGGTGTCTTTGAACCAAAGCCAAATTGTTTTTGCATGTTAGTAATAGCATCTGCAGGCAAAGATAAGGCAATCTTGGTCGAGGCAACGTTACTAGATTTTTGTAGTAGCGTTGCCATGTTAATCATACCCAAATTATTATGATCTCGAATGGTATAGCCACGTACGCGAATCGAACCGGGGTTGGTATCAATTAAAGTCGTTGGCGTATACTTGCCTGAGTCTAACGCTGTAGCAACGGTAAACGGTTTCATCACTGAACCTGGCTCAAACACATCTAACAGTGCGCGGTTACGCTGGTTTTCACCCGTCATCTCATTAAGGTTGTTCGAGTTAAACGACGGCCATGTTGATAATGCAAGTACTTCGCCCGTTTGTACATCCACGATCATACCCGTTGACCAGCGTGCTTTTTGCAAGCGACCAGCCTTTTCCAGCTCTTTATAGAGCAGGTACTGCAAGCGCGAATCAATCGTCAACGCCACATCTTTACCCGGTACTTCTGGCTCAATTTGTTTGATCTCTTTCAGACTGTTCTGTTTGGCATCTTTTAGAACTAGCACCTTACCGTCATCACCCGCCAAATCTTTTTCATATTGGCGTTCGATACCAGCACGGCCTTCGTAGCCACCTTCAGGATCGTTGGCGTTTTGACCCATAAAGCCCAGCAACTGAGCGTTAGACTGTGGCTGTGGGTAATAGCGCTGAAAGAAGTTCTTTTCATAGACACCAGGAAAGTCAAGCGAGCTGACGCTTTGAGCAATCTCAGGTGTAACCTTATTAAGTAGTGGCAGATAGTGCGAGCCTGCACCAGATGGCAAAGCTGCTTTTACCGCCTTCTCATCGGTCACATCAATACTGTCATCAATGGCCGTGACTTTTTTCAACTCATCAACCGAAATATTGGCAGCAGCGGCTAGCTTTGTCAGGTCCATATTATCTAGGCGCTTTTGCATACGCGCCTGTAATTGTGGACTACTAGGATTGGTGATGATAATGCGCTTTAGCTCATAATATTCACGCGAATAATCATGCGGACTAAATGAGACAGTGGCGAGCGGCGCGCTGACTGCAAGCGGTAGATTATTGCGATCAGTAATCATACCGCGATAAGATTTTTGGGTACGCTCACTGGTGATGAGCTGATTACCTTTGTCTTGATAAAACTGTGCGTTGGCAACCTGAATATAATAGGCGCGGCTAATCAATAGCGCTAATATGACCAGCGCTAGACCCCATACCATACGAAAACGGTTTTTGTCTTGTTCGAAACCACCGAGAGCAGAAGCGCCTGAAGCTTTACTCGAAAAAACCATTTTGCTTTTACGGTTTTTTACACTGGTATAAGCGCCTTGAGTGTCGCTTTTTTTGATGCGACCAAATAGTTTTGCCTTGCGATTATTTGCGGCCTTATCAGGCTTACTACTCGTTTGACCAGATTTAGCAGCACTGGCTCGGCGTAGAGGTTTGGTTACCTTACCGCTGGCTGGTTTCTTACTGGTTTTTTTTGCGGTGGATTTAGGTTTCTTCTCACTCATTGTCCTGCCTCCATCGCTGGCTCTTCAGGAGAGATATCGGTAGAGGCACGTGGCCCAATAACATCAGATATATCTTCATCTGAGTCTTCTGTAACCACTGGCACCAGTGCAGTTGCGACACCAGGTTGGATAATCAACTTATCTTTTAACGTTGGCGAATACATACCTAATTCAGCAACCGCTCGACTGGCAATCTGCGGTGTGGCACTAAAAGTTTGTTGCTCAATCAATAGACGTTGATGCTCTACTTGTAGCTTACGTTCTTGTTTTTTCATATCTTGCAAGGTTTTGTAGTCCTGATGATATTGCTGAACTTCTTCGGCAGTTTTGATACCACTCCATACAGTCGTGGCTGCTAATAGCAGTAGCACGACCACATAAATACTCACCACATTAAACCGGCGCACGAACAGCTCGCCGACATCGGTGTTATAAGGTGTAGCAGTGCGGCGATTCGCAGGTTTGTCAGATATTGCCATGCGGCGATTCGCAGGTTTGTCAGATATTGCCATGACGATCTCAAAAAGGTGAACGTAAACGATAGAGTAGATAACGGACTGCGAAAGATGAACGTGTCATTATGCGCTCATACCTCAACCAAACACGTTGAGTGATTGTACGGCATATCAAGCCCTTCAACTATTAAGCAGATAAAAACGAACTGCTGAGCCTAACAGACAATATTTACAGCTTTTTAACAGTGGCGTAGCCATTAAGACATTTGAGCATCATTTAGACAAACATTAGCAACCTTAATCAAGTCGCTAATCATATTTATCTATGACTTGTGGCGTCATAATATTCTATAGTGCAGCTTTCTGCTCATAAGCTGTGTCAGTACGCGTTGCCATGCGCAGCCATGCACTACGCGCGCGTGGGTTTTGACTTGTCTCAGCTTTGCTTGGACCGACACGTTTTGGCTTACTAAAGTAACGCGGACGGTTGGGCGGCATCGGCAGGTTTTCGTCTTCTGGATACTGACCTTTACTATGGCGCTGCAAAAACTGCTTGATACGGCGATCTTCTAACGAGTGAAAACTAATCACTGCCAGCTGTCCGCCCGACTTCAAAATTGGAATACTTTGTTCTAAAAAGGCATCAACATCACCAAGCTCATTATTAATAAAAATTCGCATGGCCTGAAAGCTCTGGGTCGCTGGATGTTTACCGCGCTGCCAGTTTGGATGCGCAACTTTGATGACTTCTGCTAGCTCAAGTGTTGACTCATAACTTTCCATCTGTTTGATAGCACGGGCAATACGGCGGCTGTGGCGTTCTTCGCCAAATTCATAAAGTACATTAGCCAATGTTTCATCATCGACTGTTTCTAGCCATTCAGCAACTGACTGGCCACGACTGGTATCCATACGCATATCGACCGCTCCATCGCGCATAAAGCTAAAGCCGCGACTGCCATCATCGATTTGCGGTGAGGAAATACCCAAGTCCGCCATCAACCCGTCCACTTCAGTAATACCCATGGCTGCTAAGCTGTCTGTCAACGTCGCAAAGCTGTCATGAACCACTTTTACGCGGCTATCTGCACTTGCCAGCGCTTGAGCCACGCTAATGGCTGTCGGGTCTTTGTCAAAAACAATCAACTGCGCGTCATCGGCAAGTTGACTTAATAATAGCCTGCTATGACCACCGCGCCCAAAGGTGGCATCGACGTAAATACCGCTTACTTTTAAGCTATTTTGGTCGTCATTGCTTTTATCGTCACTGCCTTTACCCTCGCTGCTTGCTTGCTTAGGCAGAGATTTGACACCCAGCACTGCCGCGACTGTCTCTGGTAGGAGTACGGCATCATGAACAAAACTTAATTCGTCAGAGTAGGTATCGTCAGCAGTTTCAGAATAACTTACGTTAGATAGTGGCTTTTTTTCTGGCTTATCATTTAATAGTGACACAAACGACTCAGTAGATGGCGACCATATTGGCCAGTAATAGTAAAAAATTAGATGAAAATAAACAAGTTATGCTTTGCTTAGCATTATTATCGCAAGGATATATCTGTAGTCAAGCGCTAGACGGGCTTTTCATTAAAAATATCCCATCTCTCTGTTATACTAGCGCTATATTTTACGCTATTTTTCTACTTTGACGACGATTGTTTCAGCCGTATTTTTTATTCGAATATTTCGTTCGTATTTGTCATAGCAGTTTTTCACTACCCTCTTTCATTGCTAGACTCATTAACCGACACATTTATCAACAAACACACTCTGAGATTCTTATGACACAACCATCGACCCAAGCATCAACGCGCCCTATTCGTACTCGTATCGCGCCTTCACCGACTGGCTTCCCACACGTAGGTACTGCCTATATTGCCCTGTTTAACTTGGCTTTTGCCAAAGCGCATGGCGGCGAATTCATCTTACGTATCGAAGACACTGATCAGACTCGCTCGACTGAGCAATCAGAACAAATGATTTTGGATGCCTTACGTTGGGTGGGACTCGATTGGAGCGAAGGTCCAGACATCGGTGGTCCACATGCCCCATATCGTCAAAGCGAGCGTGGCGATATCTACAAAAAACACGCTGAGCAACTACTAGACAGTGGTCATGCCTTCCGCTGTTTTTGTACCAGTGAAGAGCTAGATGCAATGCGTGCGGCACAAATGGCCAATGGTGAGACCCCGCGCTACGACGGTCGCTATGCCAACCTATCACGCGAAGAATCAGACAAAATGGTCGCTGATGGCAAACCATACGTCATTCGTATGCACGTACCAACCGAAGGCATTTGCCAAGTACATGACATGCTGCGCGGTACGGTTGAGATTCCTTGGGCACAGGTCGATATGCAAGTATTGCTCAAAACTGACGGCATGCCTACTTATCATCTGGCTAACGTCGTCGATGACCACTTGATGGAAATCACCCACGTCATGCGCGGTGAAGAATGGCTGAACTCTGCGCCTAAGCATCAACTACTGTATGAATACTTTGGTTGGGAGATGCCGACCCTTTGCCATATGCCATTATTACGTAACCCTGATAAATCAAAGCTGTCTAAGCGTAAAAACCCAACCTCTATCACCTATTACCGTGATGCAGGTGTGTTGCCTGAAGCGCTGCTCAACTATCTCGGGCGTATGGGCTACTCAATGCCTGATGAAGCAGAAAAATTCACCTTAGATGAGATGATTGCCAGCTTCGATATTCAGCGTGTATCACTTGGTGGCCCTATCTTCGATATCGAAAAGCTCAACTGGGTAAATAGCGAATGGCTACGTGCGCTCACCCCTGAAGAGCTAAAGAACAAAATCCTTGAGTGGGCTAGCAATAGCGACAAGCTAACGGCTATCGCAGCCGCGATTCAACCACGTATCGAACTATTGTCTGATGCGGTAAATTGGGGTGGTTTTTACTTCCAAAACCTACCTGATATCACTGCTGAAAGCTTTACTCATAAATCGCTCGCCCCTGAGCAAATTATCGAGATGCTGCAATTGGCGCTTTGGCAGTTAGAAGTCTTGCCAACGTGGTCAGAAGAAAACATCTATGCCACGCTAAAAGGTCTTGCGGCTCACCTTGATATTAAGATGCGTGACTTTATGGCGCCATTCTTTATCGCTATCGCTGGTAGCACCTCATCGACGCCAGTGATGAACTCTATGGCGATTATCGGTGCTGATATGACCCTGACTCGCTTGCGTCACGCGGTTGACGTATTAGGTGGCCTCGGTAAAAAGAAACTGAAAAAACTTGAGAAACAAGCAGCAGAGTTGCCAGATTTCTTAGCTGCTGCTGAATAGTTTATAAAGATAGACTAGTGTCAATAGTGCAAAGGCGTGGACTCTGTTATTACAGAATCCACGCCTTTTTTATTATCAATAAGTTATATTTCTCAATAAAACTAGAATGTTGTAGACTATTAATTTAGCTGTTTAGTCAAATTGGAGATTAAAGATTTGAAAATTATTAATCTCATGACACCTTTACTCGCAAGTAGCTTTTTGATTGCGCCAAGCTTTGCAACTGGTTTTCAAATGCCATTTACATGGGGAGATTATGGCGATAGAAGTGCATCGGTTATGTATATGAGTGGCAGTAGTGAAGATTCCAAAATCCTTATAGCTAATATTACTCATTCAGCGTCAGGACATCAGGGGCTATACTTCAGCGATCACTATGTCGATACCTCTGATGTTTGTAGTTTTAAAACTACTGTCCCCAGTAGATATACAATGGTATTTAACGGACAGGCAGTTAAGATGCTACGCTGGTGTAAAAAATTTACAGACGTGGACCAGTATTGCTTCGAACTAACTCCTGCAACAGAACGTGGCAATAACTATGTCACTAAGTTATTTAAAAAGACTACCTTACCCATTAAAATCCAATACAATAATGAAACTCTTAATTTTCCAGTAATAGGCTTTACCAAAGCATGGAATAGTGCTGGTGGTGATGCCATCTAATAGTCTATGTCGAATAGTATATTTATAAAATGCACAAGTTCTAGATAAGAACCTATAAAATAGATGGATTGTATATTTTATAACTCGCTAAACTTTCTTATGAACTGGAAACAAACATGGCTGCCAAAACCGTCACGATAGAAAGCAAAGATTATGTCTTTAACACATTAAAAGAAGCACAAAAATACTATGACGCCGTCGTAAAGGAGCTTTTCGACGCAACTTTGACCTTAACAAAGGGCCAAGACTTCGAAGATTTAAAATGGATATATAGCACTTACTGTGGCTACACCAAGCATAATCTGGATAAATTGAGCGAATATGACATCATTGGTGTCAAAGGTATAAGAACGATCCGCGAAAAAGGTGGTCAATATGTGCCAACTGAGTGCTGTGCGATTGTCTTTTCTGATGGTAGCGAAGAAGATTTTTATACCGATAAAGCCATCAAAGAGATTGCCATCAAGCAAAATCCACGCTAATTTGGGCTTTTTGAGCCTTTAAAATAGGCTAAAACGCTTTTTTTTGCATATTTATGAATTATTTTTAAAATAGTTGTTGACAAGACTGCTGCTCTTACATAAAATACGCACACTCTTAGCGAGGGGCTATAGCTCAGTTGGTAGAGCACTTGCATGGCATGCAAGGGGTCAACGGTTCGACTCCGTTTAGCTCCACCATACTTATTTATAGCAACGCTCAGTATTACTGAAACGTAATAATAAATACTCGCTAGTAGGACAATATCAGCACCTAGGCAATGCTTATTTATAATAAGCCATCTGATATTGTGAAGTACCGTTATAACCACTGGTTATAACACTCTATGCGTCCCCATCGTCTAGAGGCCTAGGACACCGCCCTTTCACGGCGGTAACGGGGGTTCGAATCCCCCTGGGGACGCCACTATTCGGCGTCACTTATTAGCACTTTTGCCTAGCATCAGATTAGACTAATAAGCGAACAATAAAAAATCCCAGTCATCATACGGTGACTGGGATTTTTTATGCCTGTCGTTTTTCAAAATTCTATATTCTACTACCGCTAGTCTTCTATATTCTACTGCCGTTATAGTCAGCTGAATGTAAAAATGTTATGGATTTAAACGCGCTACTGGTATAAATTTTACTTGCGTGCTGCGTTCCCAGAGGCTGCGCAAAATTCATCCCAGTAGTGCTATGACATTTTTAGAGTGTATCGACTATAGTTTATTATTAATAGCGCTATTGCCAACCTATCTAATACTCGTTAATATCGACCTGATGAGCGTTTTTATAAAGTGCAGCCACATACTATAAATGATGGGCTTAGTGTGATTAAAGGGAAGTGATTGCGATGTTTGGTATCGAGAATTATCTAGGGTTTATCTTAGCGGCTATTTTATTAAACCTAACGCCAGGTACTGATAGTATCTACATTATTACTCGTAGCGTTTCACAAGGACAGACCGCTGGGTTTCATTCTGTACTGGGCATTACCTCAGGTATTTTGGTACATACGCTACTGGCATCCTTAGGGTTATCAGTATTGCTCGCCAGCTCACCGATGGCATTTATGATCGTTAAATACATTGGTGCAGCTTACTTATGCTATTTAGGTTTGAAAATGTTGCTCAGTAAAAACTCAAACTCGATAGCCAGTAGCCTAGCTAGTGATCAAAGCGTTGCCAACAAACATGGCAAAGAAGGTTGGCAGACTTATAAGCAAGGCGTATTGACCAATGTGTTTAATCCAAAGGTCGCACTATTCTTTCTAGCCTTCCTCCCTCAGTTTATCGACTCTAGCTATGCTTATGGTATGTTGTCATTTCTAATGCTGGGCATTACCTTTGCTATTACTGGCTTTATCTGGTTTTCCTGTCTGTCTCTGTTATCGTCACGCTTTAGCAAAAGTCTGCGCGAAAAGCCATCTGTTGAGACAGTATTGAATAAAGTCAGTGGCGTTGTCTTTTTTGGCTTAGGTATTAAGCTGTTGACTGAGAAGGCTTAAAGAGTACAGTAACGAAAAAACTATCTTCCATAAAAAAGCCCAATCCCCCACTTTGAAGGAGATTGGGCTTTTTTATATTAAACTTAACTAAACACTAGCTTGCTTCTTTACTCTCAGCAGCCAATTGACGTAGTACATAGTGCAATACACCGCCATGACGCACATACTCACGCTCTTTTGGCGTTTGCAGACCGACATTTACCTCGAAAGTCTCGCTTGATCCATCAGCACGTGTAGCCGTAACGTTGGCAGTTTTACTTTCGCCATTATCTAGACCCGTGATGCTGAGCACTTCAGAACCGTCTAGTTTATAGGTCTCTGCATTTTGACCATCTTTGAACGTCAATGGGAGCACGCCCATGCCGACGAGATTCGAACGGTGAATACGCTCAAACGAGCTGGTCAATACCGCTTTTACGCCTAGCAGGATTGTTCCTTTTGCTGCCCAGTCACGGCTCGAACCAGAGCCATACTCTGCCCCACCCAGTACAACAAGCGGACGCTTATCTTCTTTATACTTCATCGCCGCATTATAGATTGGCATTTCTTCACCATCCTGTAGCGTAGCGCTGTCATCTTTGAAGTAGTAGGTATAACCGCCTTCCTTACCGCCCATCATGGTATTTTTGATACGGATATTGGCGAAAGTACCACGAGTCATAACTGCATCGTTACCACGGCGTGAGCCATAGCTGTTGAAGTCTGCTTCCATCACACCGCGCTCTTGCAAGTACTTGCCTGCTGGTGAGTCTGGATCGATATTACCCGCTGGTGAAATATGATCAGTGGTAATTGAGTCACCAAATAGACCTAAGATACGCGCGCCTTCGATATCAAGAATACCTTCTGGCTCCATGGTCATACCATCAAAGAACGGTGGATTCTTAATGTAGGTCGATCCTTCATTCCATGGATATAGCTGGCTATCCGCTGAACTGATTGCGTTCCACGCTGCACTACCATCAAATACTTCGCCGTAGTTTTTGCGGAACATATCCGCATCGATGTTGTTGGCAATCAGCTCGTTAATCTCTTCTGAGGTTGGCCAGATGTCTTTTAAGTAGACATCATTACCATCTTGATCTTGTGCTAGTGGGTGGGTCGTTAGGTCAATATCGACCGTACCTGCCAGTGCATAGGCTACTACTAGCGGTGGTGACGCCAAGTAACTGGCCTTCACATGTGAATGAATACGACCTTCAAAGTTACGGTTACCCGACAGCACTGCAGAAGCAACCAAATCATTTTCTTCGATACCCTTTTCGATAGCTTCAGGCAGTGGGCCTGAGTTACCGATACAAGTCGTACAACCATAACCTACTAGGTAGAAGCCTGTTTTTTCTAGCTCATCCATGAGGTTGGTTTTTTCTAGGTAATCAGTCACCACTTTTGAACCTGGTGCCAATGATGTTTTTACCCATGGTTTGGCCTTAAGCCCTTTAGCAGCCGCTTTTTTGGCCACCAGACCCGCACCAATCATAACTGCTGGGTTTGAGGTATTGGTACAAGAAGTGATGGCGGCAATAACCACAGAACCATCTCTTAATTTGTGCTGTTTGTCATCGATACTGACATTCGAGAAAACATTATTTGCTGGAGCATGCTTAAGATCATCATCGCTTGTATCGACTTCGATATTTGGCTCAGCTGCGAGATCCTCTGCCTGTTCTTGCTCACCGCCTTCTTGATCAAAACGTATCTTACCATCCGCTTCTACTTTACGGTCTTTGTTCATCTTCTCTAGCGTTTCGCCAAACTTCTCGTGCATATCTGATAAGTTGATACGCTGTTGAGGTAAGTTAGGTCCAGCCAGTGCTGGTTGTACTGAAGATAGATCTAACTCTAACTTGCTCGAATAAGTCGCAGCTGGTGTATCGGCATCATGCCATAAGCCTTGCGCCTTAGCATATTTTTCAACCAACTCAATTTGCTCTTCGTCACGGCCTGATAGACGTAGGTAATCAATTGCCATCTGATCAATCGGGAAAATACCACAGGTCGCACCGTACTCTGGTGACATATTGGCAATAGTCGCGCGATCCGCAAGCGGCATACTGTGTAAGCCCTCACCATAAAACTCAACGAATTTACCAACTACACCATGTGCACGTAGCATCTCTACCACACGGAGTACCAAATCGGTTGCTGTGACGCCTTCGGTTAACTTGCCTTTTAGCTCAAATCCGACCACTTGCGGAATTAGCATCGATGACGGCTGACCTAGCATCGCAGCTTCAGCTTCGATACCGCCCACACCCCAACCAAGCACACCAATACCATTAATCATCGTGGTATGACTGTCTGTACCAAATACAGTGTCTGGATAAGCCATCAGTTCGCCATCAACATCTGCTGCCATCACAACACGGGCTAAATACTCAAGGTTAACCTGATGCACAATACCTGTCGCTGGTGGCACTACGACAAAGTTTTCAAACGCTTGTTTGCCCCAATGCAAAAACTCATAGCGCTCGTTGTTACGCTTGAATTCAATTTTTTCGTTGAGATCTAGTGCGTCTTCGCGGCCATAGGCATCCACCTGTACAGAGTGATCGACTACCAACTCACTAGGGATAAATGGGTTGATCTGCTCAGCCTTACCGCCCAGCTCGACCACCGCATCGCGCATTGCAGCCAAATCGACCACTGAAGGTACACCTGTGAAGTCTTGCAAAACCACACGCGCTGGCATAAAGGCGATTTCTTTTGACGCCTCGGCGCCTGCATCCCAGTTGGCAACCGCTTCGATATGGTTTTTTCCAACTGACTGACCACCGTCTTCATTGCGTAGTAGGTTTTCTAGTACTACTTTCATACAAAACGGTAGCGTTTTGATATGCTCGTAAGTTTCGGTCAGCTTTGGCAGGCTGTAGTAGGCATGTTCCTTGCCAGCGACTGAAAGGGTGTCTTTTACATCAAAAACATCACTCATGATAGCTTCCTTATCGTTGTTATAAATCCTGAACATAAATTATTATAGGTTTATGTGTGACTGGTGGCTCGATAAATGATTAATCTGTTCTGCATCAACAGAGCAGTTTCGCGAGACTGTCTGATATAAGTCAGTGTTAACAAAAGAGATAATCATATCTGTAATGGTTAACAGAAACTCCCTTTTACCATAACAAACATACAAGGCTTTGTTAACGTCTGGACGTTATCGAATCGTGGGACAAACGTAAACGTAACAACGGTTTAGCGAGCTATCTTTAAATGATTTGTTCCTATTCAATTTTTATTTTTTTTACGTCGTCCACTGCGGAATACATAACTGTCTTCGTAGAAATCAGCAGCCTTATTTGCTGACCAAAAATGCGGCACACCCAAAATAGGTAACGGTGCAAGCTGGCGTGGTTTGACATCATCGTTTGATAACAATGTGTCCATGTATTCAGCAACCTTGCTATCTAAGCAATTCATTCGCTCAGCTAATGGTAGAGTAAAGAATTCTTGTGCAACATGAATGACAATGCTGTGAGCGCACAGCGGCTTGCGTGGGGATACCAACTGCTCAAGCAGTGCATGCCCAAAGATATAAACTGCGGCTTGGGCACTTGCATCTGGTTGTGCTGGGTTGTCCCATTTAGCACGAGGCTTCACTAAACTTGCCTGCCAGTCGAAACTGACTAATGCATCACCGATACTAGCATCAGAAGTCACTAGTACTGCGCCATTTTCATCAAAGACAGTAATAGTGTCGCGCACACGCCCTCGACGCTCACTGATACCCTGCTTTTCGATTTCTAGCGTATGGTAGTAGTTCAGCACCGCTTTAGTCTTCGGAAAGGTCAGCCAAATACTGCCATTAAACAAGTCATGCAAGTTATCACGCGTCGGAATGTTGCCAGTTGTACCAATAAATTGCTCATAAGCTTCCCCTTCAGGTAATGCATTTTGAGAGACGAACTG